>WFMT01000025.1 GCA_015488975.1 Campylobacteraceae bacterium
AATTTACAGATATACAAAATAGACTTATTTCAATAGCTAATGAAGATTTTACTCTCTATGATAAAAATGAATATATTGATGAGATAACTGAGATACATAAAATACTCAATACTGTTTGTAAACAACTAGATAACTCCATAAATAAACTCAAAGAAAAAAATAGTGAACTGACATGGATGGTTCGTTCATTTGCTCATGATTTTAGAACGCCTTTGACTATTATACAGGGAAACATTGAGGCAATAGAAGATGGATTGATATCTGATAAAAACATATCAATAGTCTTAGAAAAAGTTAAACATGAGACCTATTATATGACTGAGCTACTCAGTGATATACTTTTATTTATTGGGTCTATTAAAAGTGTTGTAAAAAAAGAGAAGATACAACTCAAAGAGTTTATAGATAAAGAAATATTTGTACTACTGGAGTCTGATGCAGGTGTCACTTTGATAAATGCAATGAAACAAGAAGATGAAATTTTATTTACTAAAACAGACTTAAAAAAGATTATAATCAATTTACTTGATAATAGCATAAAATTTACAAATAAAGGCAGTATCACAATTGCCTTAGAAAATCAATCTCTTATAGTTCAAGATACAGGAATAGGTATACAGACACAAGAGTGTGAGAAAATTTTTCAACCATTTTATACGGTTGATGAAAGTAAAAATCGCCTTAAAAGCGGTTTTGGATTAGGACTGGCTATAGCAAAAAATCTTGCACAAAAAAATGATTATTTTCTAAAGTGCAATAGTGAGAATATGGATGGTTGCCAAATGAAATTATTTTTGATGGTTTGATATGGATTAAGGATTGTATGAGCGTTTATCTATCTTTATGCTTTTATTGTAATACTCTTGTGCTGACTTGGGTAAGTTTTTAGCGACTTCACCCCAAAAACATACATAGTTGCTTTTATTTATTATTTTTTATATGTACTGTTGTTCAAAAGTCGATAATTCTATATCAACGAGTTTTCTTTAAAGATAGTATATATCTATAAAAATAAGCTATCACCAAATTTTGGTAATAGCTTAATGTTTTTAGATTATTAGTATCTATTATTGAAGTTTTTTGGTCTTTCTTCTCTTGGTTTTGCTTCGTTCACTCTAAGAGTTCTTCCATCATATTCTTTACCATCTAAATCTTCCATAGCACTTTTAGCCGCACTATCATCATTCATTGTGATAAAACCAAATCCTTTTGCTCTTCCTGTTTCTCTGTCAGTTATTATTTTTACTGCTTCAACTTCGCCATAAGCTCCAAATAACTCTCTTAACCCTTCTTCTGTAGTCCCGTAAGACATGTTCCCAACATAAATCTGCATGTGTCTGTTTTCCTTTGAAAAATTATATTGTTCAATTAATATTATATTATTTATAATCTCTTATACAAAAAATCATAAACACTAAAAGTATTAAACAACATTGGGTAACATTGTACCATAAAAAAATAATATTTTCTACTTTTTTTTAAATAAATTTTATAATGTTATCTAAGAGGCTTGAATTTTATAAGTAAAATTGGCAGTAAAATAAGTGCACAAAGCAGTGCAACAGTCATTACAACAACAGTTAACAAGCCAAAATATATAGTAGGTATAAAATTTGAAGTAATCAATATACTAAATCCGATTATGATTGCTATCGAAGTATAATACATGGCATATCCGATACTTCTGTGAGATCTTCGCATTGTTTTTATGTAATCTTTATCTTTAACAAATTCCTCTTTAAATCTGTGAATATAATGAATAGTATCATCAACGCCTATACCGATGCTTATAGCAGCAATGGTAATAGTCATCATATCAAGTGGTATTTCAAACCATCCCATGATTCCAAATACAACTCCTATTGGTATAATATTTGAAAATAATGCAATAAGAGCTATTTTTATAGATTTAAAAAGTATGACAAACATGACAAAAAGTGCAAATAGTGTAGCTCCTAATGTTAGAATTTGTGACCTAAAAAGTGATTGTAGCATATTATTATATAATACCATCATATTTCCAAGTTTAAAACTAGCAATTTTTGGATTTATTATTTTCTTTAATTCTTTTCTAATTCTTTTCAGCAGTTTGTTTCTTCTTAATGTTTTATCCGAATCTTTTACTCTCATTGCAATTCTTAATTCATTCTTTTTTATATTGACATAAGGATCTAGTAAAATCTTTTTAAATCTATCTGGTAATTTTTTATACATGATTGCTAACTCAAAACTGTTTAAATTTTTTCCATGTTGAATAGATTTGCCCAATTTTAAAATTGTAGCTAATGACTGTACATTGCCTATATGTGGGACGCTAAGGAGATAATTGTGTACTTTTCTTATAAGATTTAATTTTGTTGGAGTAAACCAGTATTTAGGATCATTGGCATTTGTGGCATATTCACTTTCAAAACCGTCAAAACCATCATTTGCTTTAGAATTCAATACAGGCTTATTTTTCTTCTTATTATCTTTCATAGTAATTATAACATCAAGAGGTGTTGTGCCTCCTAGCTCTTGATCAATAGTTTTTAAGCTTTTATAAATTTCTGTAGATGATTTGAAATAGTTAATGAAACTATTTTCAACTATAAGTTTTGGTATTCCGGTTAAACTAAAGATAATAATTATAAAAGTTACAAGATAGACTGCTTTTTGTCTTTTTTCAACTATTGTAATTACATGATTTATTAGGTAGGAGCCATTTTTATTTTGTTTTTCCTTGATTGTGGTAATTTCTTTCCTTTTAAAAAGCATCATAATCGAAGCAAACATTATAAAGGATACTACAAGGGAAACAGATATGCCTATACTCATCATTAAACCAAGATAAATGACAGGTTTTATTCCGGAGAGTGTTAAAGATGCAAAACCGACAACAGTTGTCGCAATAGCATAAAATGAAGGTTTAGCTTTTGATGTCAATGTTTCTAAAATTAACTCTTTTTGTGTAAAATCTGGTTTAAGCTTTTCTAATTCTCTATATCTTACTATAAGGTGCAGTATGATAGAAAGCGTTATAATAAGCTGTAAAGATACGAAGTTTGAGGATATAACTGTTATATCCCAGCCAAATAATACAATTATCCCAGCTGTTGATATGATAGACAGTACAGATATCAGCATTGGAATAAATACCCATTTAATCTCTCTAAATATAATCCAAAGTATAATTATAAGTAATAATGATAAAGTTGAGCCGTACAAAAATATATCACTTTTTACAAAGCCTATCATATCATCAGCTATCATATCAACTCCGCCTAAAAACAATTTGCCTTTATCTTGATATTTTGCCAAATCTGTTCTCATTATTGATAGATATTCATGTCTTGTGAGTAAAGCTGGATTTGAAAGATTATCTGGTTTTAAATGTACTATAAGTGCGGTAGTGCTAAAATCTGAGCTTACTAGAGCATTTTTGTATAAAGGACTGGTTAAAAACTCTTTTTTTGCCAAAGTTAAGTTTATATCTTTGCTTTGTAGTGTCGGCAAGTTACCCACAAGATCAGTGATAGGTATATTTTTATTTTCAAGCAACGGAGCATTTAGTATTGATGTTACTGATGATACATTGGGGATTTTTAGTAAATCATTGCTTAATTCTTTTATTGTATGCAAACTATCTTTTGATAATAGAGGTTTTTTTGGCGCAAATGTTACAAGAAGAATGTCTGGATTATAGAAATCTTTATCAATTTTATTTAAAAATGCAAGATTGGGATCGTTGTCCATAAGAAGACTTTTAGATGTTGCATCTATTTTAAGGTGAGTAGAAAGATATCCAAGATAAGCAAATAGCGGTATTAAGACAATGAGTATATATTTTGGATACTTTAATATAAAGTTTTTAAAAAAACTTCTAAGCATTGTTATTATTTGTGTTTATTTTATTAATTTTTTTTAAAAATTGTTTGAAATTCATATTGTTTAGTAAATCACTAAATTGTTCTCTATAGTTTTGCACTATAGAGACACCTGCTATGATAACATCATAAATAATCCAAGCCCTTTTTTGTGATTTATAAAACTTATATACAACTTTTATAGAATTTTTTTCTCCTACTATATATGTAATAAGTTCTGCTCTATTTTTTCTGCTTTTGTTAAATTTTTTTACTATCATTTTTTGATTATTATATAACTTTAGTTTTTCCATAAAAGACTCTTTTAATAAAGATATAAACTCTTTTACAAATTTTTTCCTTTGAATATCGTTTGCAGCAAACCAATGATTTCTGCCAAGAGATAATCTTGCCATTAAATTGTAGTCAAACATTTTGTCAAATATTTTAAATATCTTGTTTGCTTTTACTGAATCGTCCTCTTTTTTGTTTTTTAATATTTTTAAAGCTGTATTTATCTTTAAAATCATTTCATTTCTAATATTATTTTGCATAGCACTTGAATTAGATATTAATAACATCATAATGGCAAAAATCAAAAATACTCTTTTCACGCAAAATCCTTTATTCTTTTATAAGTTTTTCTCTATGTTTTTCATATAACTCTTTTAAAACAGGGTATAAAAAAACATTTCCTTTTTTAATTGCTTCATATTTTTTATAATTGAAAGAAGCTTTGTTTATGATATTGAAGCTTCTGAGCATGAAGGCTTCACCGTCACTATGAATAATATTGTAGTCCCTATCGTCGATATATATAGTAGGATCAATGAAAGAATCAGCAATAAGACCTATGCTATCTCTAAAATTTGATGGGCCTAAAATTGGCCAGACTATATAAAAACCTCCGCCAAAACCATAATATCCAAGTGTTTGTCCAAAATCTTCATTGTGTGCTTGAAGCTTAAACTGTTTTTTTGCCACATCAAACAATCCAGCTAATCCTATGGTAGAATTTATAAGAAATCTACCACTTTCTTCAATCGAATTTTTAAATTTGAATTGTAGCATATTATTTATAAACCTAACTGGAAACAGCAGATTACTAAAAAAGTTTGAAACTGATTTTCTTGCAGGAGAAGGAATGACCTTTTTGTATCCTTTGGCAATTGGGAAAAGTATATGAGTATAAAATTTATCATTTAAATTTGTCATTATTATATTGTAATCTTTTAAAGGGTCAAAATCTTTTTTTTGCTTTTTTGTGTATGAAGTATCAAAACTATTTATAATACTATCTTCTGTGCTTGAAGATGCAAGCACAACAGAAACAAATAAAAAGATAGACAAAAAAATTCGCATTATAAATCACCTTCCATTATATTGCTATTATCATGTAAAATTAAAAGTATTATTATATCATAAAATGTCTTTATTGGAAAACTTTAAAGTATTTTTAATCTATCATTAATAGTTTTTAAATTTTCCTTAGTTTTTAAAAGCGTATTTTGATTTTCTTCAATTACGCTTTTTGGTGCATTTTTGATAAAATTCTTATTTAATAGCATGCTGTTTAATTTTACTATTTCTTTTTCCAGTTTCTTTTTCTGATTTTCAAGCCTTTTTATAATGGGAGCTAAGTCAACCCCTTCAAGCGGAATAAAAATTTCCAAATTTTGACTTACATCTCCGATGGCATTTTCTATCGAAATATCGGTAAAAGTTATATTTTCAACTTTACCAAGAAGTTCTATATATTTTTTAACGGATTTTAGTTTTTTTGTATCATTTATTTTAATTACTGCTTTTTCAATTTTTTTGTTTGCAAGTTCTATGTTGGATTTTGCTCTTCTTATGGATATAATGGCTTCCATTGCAAGAGAAAAAAGCTCCTCAATATTATCGTCTTTTGCTCCAATTTTTGGATACTTGCTAACCATTATGGAAGTAGAGTTTTCCAAAGTGGTATTTGAGAGATTTTGGTAAATATATTCGCTGATAAACGGCATAAAAGGATGAAGTAGTTTCATGGATTCTTTAAATATAGCTCCAATTTCGCTAATGCTTTGTTTTGAAGCTTTACTAAACTCTATTCCCCAATCACAAAATTCACCCCATAAAAATCGGTACAGAACAGTAGCAGCATCGTTAAATCTATAAATATCTAAAAATTCTCTTGTCTCTTTAACTGCTGAATTAAACCTGCTTTTGATGTATTTGCCAAGTTCTGTTTTGAAAACTATTTTATTCATATCCTCAAAACTATCATGGTTTAAAAGCAGATACCTTGATGCGTTAAAAAGTTTATTAGTGAAGTTTCTTATCTGTTCTATTTTCTCTTTAGAAAGCTTTATATCTCGACCTTGAACAGCTAAAACAGCAAGGGTAAACCTAAGAGTATCGGCACTATATTCATCAATCATGTCAAGTGGATCAACAACATTACCTTTTGATTTACTCATTTTTTGACCATATTCATCTTTTACTAAAGCATGAAGATAAATATCTTTAAAGGGAAGTTTGTTTAGAAAATGCTCCCCTGAAAACATCATTCTTGCAACCCAGAAAAATAGTATGTCAAAGCCAGTTATGAGGATGGAGTTTGGATAAAAATCTTTTAAATCATTTTCAAACCATTTGATATTTTTAAGTTCATTCCCATTTCCCCAGCCTAAAGTTGAAAAAGGCCAAAGACCAGAGCTAAACCAGGTATCAAGAACATCAGGGTCTTGATGGATTTTGCCACTGCCACATTTTGGACAATTTTTTTGCTCATCTTTTTCGCTCGCCCATTCATGACCGCACTTATCACAGTAAAAAACAGGTATTTGGTGACCCCACCAAAGTTGTCTTGATATGCACCAATCTCTTAGTTCTCCCATCCATGCATTATATGAATTTAGCCAATGAGACGGATAGAATGAAGCTTCCCCTTCATTTGTTTTTTTTATAGCATTACTTGCAATCTCTTTTTTTATAAACCACTGTTTTGATATATAAGGTTCAACAATATTTTTACATCTGTAGCAATGTCCTACCTGATTGATATAATCTTCTGTTTTTTCAACAAATCCTTCTTCTTGAAGTTTTGCTATCACTTTATCTCTTGCATCAAGTCTTTCTAAGCCTTCAAATTCACCGGCAAATTTATTTAATATCCCCTTTTCATCAAATACAGTGACAAATTCCAAATCATGTCTTTTTCCAACTTCATAGTCATTTGGATCATGCGCGGGAGTAACTTTTACAGCACCTGTCCCAAATTCTTTATCAACATGCAAATCAGCTATGATTTTTATCTCTTTGCCTACCAAAGGAAGTATGACACTTTTACCGATATGCTCTTTGTATCTCTCATCACTTGGATTTACCATTACAGCAGTATCTCCAAAGTAAGTTTCCGGTCTTGTAGTAGCTACCGTTATAAAGTCTTCGCTATTTTTTAGAGGATATTTAAGATAGTATAATTTTTGATGATTTTCTTCATACTCAACTTCAATATCACTAAGTGCTCCATCGTGCGTACACCAGTTGACCATATAATTGCCACGAACTATCAAGCCTTCATCATAAAGTTTTACAAAAGCTTTTTTAACCGCTTTTTTAAGCCCTTCATCCATGGTAAATCTCTCTCTGCTCCAAGCAGGAGAAATGCCAAGTTTTCTCATTTGGTGCACTATAGTTCCGCCACTAAACTTTTTCCACTCCCAAACTTTTTTTAAGAATTCATCTCTTCCAATCTCTTCTTTTGTTTTTCCCTCTTTTAAGAGTTGTTTTTCTACAACATTTTGAGTTGCAATGCCAGCATGGTCAGTTCCTGGTTGCCAAAGAGTTTTAAATCCATCCATTCTTTTATATCTTGTAAGTATATCTTGTAGTGTAAAAGTCAGGGCATGTCCTATGTGAAGACTACCTGTTACATTTGGAGGAGGCATCATAATACAAAAATTTTTATCTGCTTTTTGTATATTTTTATTGCCATCAATCTCAAAATAACCTCTATCTTCCCAAATATTATAAAACTTGTCTTCTATCTCTTTTGGATTGTAAACTGTTGCTTTTTTATTGTTATTGGTTGTATTATTCATAGAAAAACTCGCTTAAACTTGAATTATTTTCGCGAGAGTATATCTAAAATTTACTTAAGAATTCATATTTTAACCAAATCTTACGTACTTTTGATATTTTATATGGGTTTAAAGAGTGCTGCAAAAATGGTTTTTATTTAAGCAGGGGCTATATAATCCTTTTGTATCCGTCTTTTACACCATGCTTTGATAAAACTATTTGCCAAACCTGATTTCTTCTTATGCGAAATGTTGCAGCTGATGATAAAAGATAAAATTCCCACATTTTATAAAATCTCTCATTATAATGACCTTTTATATCAGGCCAATATTTTTTAAAATTATTATAC
>WFMT01000026.1 GCA_015488975.1 Campylobacteraceae bacterium
CTATGCCTATGGAGATAGATGGTAATATCAAGGCAATCACTCAGGAATTATTTGCAAAAATAGATAAATTACACTTGCCAAAAGGATACTATGTAAATTTTGCAGGAGAATATAAAGAGCTTTTGCAATTAGCAAGTACTTTTGCATTATTAGCTTTTATATCTGGCTTGCTCATATATATAGTTATCACAATACAGCTTGGAAATGCTTTGCAGCCGTTGGCTATATTATTAAATATACCTTTGCTTTTTAGCGGTGCATTTGTAGCAATGTTTATAACTCACTCTGAAATAAACCTCTCTTTTTTCATAGGTCTTATAACTCTTATGGGTGTCGGTATTAAAAATGGTATAGTATTAGTTGATTTTATTAACCAAAAAAGAAGAAATGGTTTAGAAAAATTTGAAGCTATCAATGAAGCTGTAAAGCAAAGAACAAGACCTATACTGTTGACGGTTTTAACCGCCATTGTAGCACTTTTTCCGATAGCTTTAGGTATAGGAATCGGCTCAAAAACAGAACAATCTTTGGCAATAAGTGTTATTGGTGGCTTAGTGGTCAATATATTTTTCACACTAACTATCTTACCCGTACTTTACACAATATTTGACAGAACTGATAAAAAAATATAGTATAATCACAAATTTGGGATAATACTGGTAAAGGAGAGAAAATGCTCTCAATGCTTGAACATTCAGTACTACCTTTCTTGCAGCATTACAGTAACTATGCTGGATGGATTGCCTTTTTTGCCGCTTTTTTAGAAACTATGATAGGTGCAGGATACTTTCTACCTGGATCCACCATTTTACTTATCATGGGCATTTTTGCAGGGCAAGGGATTGTAAGTTTTAAAATAATTTTTATTTTTGCACTAATAGGTACTTTTGTAGGCGGTCAAGTCAATTATTTTTTAGGTAAAAAATATGGCACAACGCTGTTAAAAAAGCCTTGGATTCACTTACCACAAAGCATAATAAAAAAAGCAGAACATTTTGTAGATCATTATGGTTCAATATCCGTCTTTTTTGGAAGATTTCTTCCTGGTATCAAAGAAAGCATCTCTTTTATGGCAGGCAGCTTGAAAATGAGATATGGCAAATTTACTTTTTGGAATACTCTTGGTGCCATTGGATGGTGTTTTGAATTTGTCGGAGTCGGCTATATTTTTTCAACATCTTTATCTGTTGCGCAGCTTTGGCTAACTAGAAGTGTGTATGTTCTTGTTGTATTGATGCTGTTTTTTATCATAATTTACCTACTTATATATTTTCTTAAAAAAAATACTTCCGATATACTAACAGCTCTAAAATCAGCCAAAAATTATATGCTAACAAATAAAAATATAAGCAAATGGATAACATCTCACCCAAAAACTATAAGATTTATAAAAAGACGGGCAGATACAAGAAATTTTTTCGGTTTGCCTCTGACTGCTTTGATATCATCATTTTTATATATTTTAGCACTATTTGGAGGCGCGATTGAAGACTTCTTGAGCAAGGACTCAATCATCACAGTTGATCACATAGTAGCAAATATAATCCCATCTTTAAGAACTCCTCTGTTAAATAAAATTTTTACATATATAACATTGCTTGGCAAAACTGAAGTAGTAATAGTTTTTTTTATTGTATCTTGCACCTTTTTATTTATCAATAATAAAAAGCGCTATATCATGCCATGGGCCATTACAATAGTAGGTTCAGGAGTTTTTATATATCTTGGCAAGATAGCATTTCACAGACCAAGACCGAATATAGCTTTATATATTGAGCCTACATTCTCATTTCCAAGCGGACATGCGACTATATCCATAGCATTATATGGTTTTGTTGCTTATTTATTAGTACACTTTTCAAAAAATATTAAAACAAAATTAAATATTATTTTTATAGCAACAATTTTCATCCTACTTATAGGAATGAGTAGAGTTTATTTAGGAGAACATTACTTAAGTGATGTTTACAGCGGATATTTATTAGGAACTTTATGGCTTATCGTAGGTATAGCTTTTACAAATTATGAGGAGCAGAAAAATAAGGTTGCCATAGCAAGAAAAAAGCATTATACTAAGATATTTAATGCTACCTTGATTGCCTCTTTTCTAATATTTTTTATAGTTTTCTCACAACTCTTTCATTATCGTAAAAATCATATTCCACACACAAAATATTATGTTACAAAAAATATTGAACAAGTTATTCAAAATACAGATTACTTTACACAAAGTTTATTAGGATTAAATGCTTGGCCTATAAATATTGTATTTATCTCCAAATCCACAGACAACTTGACACAAGCCCTAAAAAAATCAAAATACTACTCCGCAAAAAATAGTATTTTAAAATTTTTACCAATATATTGGAGGTATAAAGGAAGTCTTTTTGCACTTAAAAATAAAGATTTCTTACTAAAAATCTGGGAAACAAACTTCATAAGTCCATCAAAAAAACATATATTTGTCGCAACTGCGATCAAAATAGACAGTTATCAATGGAGTGTTATCCCAAAATTTTCTAAAAACCTAAGCAATGCCAGAAATTATATATACAATTCTTTAAAAAACAGAGGCGAAATATTAAAAAGCAAAACAGTACAATTAAGACAGCCATTTTTTGCATCTGATATTCTTAATGACAAATACTTCAGTGATGGAAAATATGATATAATCTACCTAAAGGAGTAACATTGAAGCCAAATTATTCAATAAAAAATAACTTTTTTTATGCAATAGATGGTTTCAAAGAGTTAATAACTGAAAAACTGTGGATTTGGTGAAACAGGAGTATAATAAGTTAGCTAAAGACGCTAAAGATATCGCTGCTTTTGGAGTACTTTTAAGTATCGTATTTACCGTTTTGATATGGATTGGCTTTATCATATATTTTTACACAAATTAATTTAAAAGGTTCGTTTTTTATGATAATACAATTACAA
>WFMT01000027.1 GCA_015488975.1 Campylobacteraceae bacterium
AGTTCATTTTCATATACATCAAGAGTAATGCCTTGGAGTGCTTTTACCTCTGCCTCACCTGAATTAAAAGTTTTGACAATATCTCGGCAAGTACTTATAACTTTACTCATAGATTTTTCCGCTTGCAACAGCATTGATGATAGTCGCTTGCAAATATTCTTCTGCTTTCATAGCTATTATTTGATTTTTGACATCAAGCGCTTGTTTTAAAACCTGTAGATAGGTGTTAAAATCAACATATTGTTTGAGATAAGCTTTTTGTATTGTAGCTTCACTTTTTTCAAAATCTCCCACTGCTTTTTGTAAAACAATAAGCTGTTTTTTAGCATTGACATAGGCTTGATAGTGTCTGATATACTCGTTTTGGCGTTGAAGTTTATACTCTGTGCGCTGCGTTTGTTTACTGAGTGATGCGACCTTCAGCGCCTCTGCTTCTTTGAAATCACCACCATTTAAAGGCATATGCAGCGCTATGCCAAAGGAGTGGTTGTCTCCATAAGCGGTTGGGTCATCAAGCTTTTGATAAGCAACACCAACATCGAGGGTTGGTATGTATGTGTTGTTTAAACCTTTGGACTCTGTTAAAAGCTTTTGGGCATCTAGTTCGTTCATACGTGCTTTTGGATTGTGTGCCAAAAAATCTTTTTTTGCATAAATCAGTTGTGTTTGTATAAGTGTGGGGATGTTTTCATTGGGAGCATAGAGTTGCAGCTGTGCTTTCATCTTTGCAAGTTCCTGCGCTTTAGAAATTATTTTTGTCTGCAGTGTTGTAAGCGTGTTTTTAAATCGCAGTATTTCAAGTTCTGTGATATCTCCATTTTGAACTAAAGCTTCGAGTTTTTTATAAATTTTTTGTTGTTGATCATAAAGTTCTTGATGAATTTTTAACTCTGCTGCAGTTTTATTGTAAAGTGCTACCATGTTTGTTAAAGCGATAAAGAGCTGCTCTTTTTTTAGATTGAGCCTGCTTTTTTTTGCTTTTGTATCTAAACGGAGTGTCTGGATTTTGTAGTTGTTTTTTCCAAAAAGGTCAAGGGTGTCATGCAAAGCTATATCACTTGTATTAAAACTGCCCGGTGCAGTTGGTAAAAGTTTTGCATATGTCTTTGAGTAAGCAGCATCCACACTAAAATTTGCATATTTGGAATAACTCACGGCACTTTGGGAAGTTTGATTGGCTTTCTCATACAAAGTATAGCTTTTATCATACGCTAAATTTTTAAGAGCAGTTTTGTAAAAACTTGTCATATCTGCAAAAGCAGCAACTCCAAAGAGTGAGATAAAAATTATCGTTTTTAGCATATTTTTCCTTATTGAAACTGTTTTTCTATGACATCAACAAGAGCTAAATCCATTGATGCAAGTATTTTTAACATTTTATCATCATGCTTTAGTGTAGCATGAAAGAGTGCTTTGAAAAGTAAATCAAAAGAGTCTATGGAGTTTTCATCTTTCATATTGTCTCTTAAAAACATCCACTCTTTTTTTGCTTCATTGATGATGCTTTGTATCTGTATGTAGTCTATACTATCTTTACTTAAAAGTGACAAAATCTCAAACCCCATACCATCCAAATTCTCTATATGAATTTGATTGACGACATATTCACTGTATGCATAATTATTTACAATAGTCTTGAAGAGTTTTATGCTTAAAAGTGCAGCTTTTGAATAATTTTCTTTGTTAATGTAACTCTCTAAAGACTCAATATCTTGCGAAATTTTTTTGGATGCACCATTGTTTACTGACTGAGCTAAAAGCCCACTATCTTCAAGTGTTTCTATATCTTTATACCCTTTTTTCATTTCCGATAAATTGTTAGCCAGAGCATACTCTGTCATATCTTCAAAAGGAGAAAGAAGTTTGTCTAGAGTTTTTAAGGCATTTTTTTTAGATTCTTGTTTTTCTTCAATTTTTTCCTGAAGTTCTAACATTGGTCGATGACTATGCCAACCTTCATCTGTATCTTGAACTTGCTTTGCCAAAAGTGAAGATGAAAGAAAAATTAATGTGATAAGTAATGTTCCATATCGTAAAGGTTTCATAGATAACTCCTTTTTAAATTATGTAACTATAAAACTTCTAAATGAAATGAAAATGAAAATTTTATACTAAAACTTTCATTCTCATTTCATCTTTAAAAATTAGAATATATAATAATTATAGGAGACAAGACATGAAAGAGTTTTTAAAACAACTTACAAATAATAAGCAAAAATATCAAGATTTCATTAATGAAGAAATCACACCATCTTTATATAGAGATAAACGATATGCTAATCATTTTTCCATTATATTAATTTATATCCAAAATAATAGTTATAATTATAAGTTTAAAAATATAATTAGAAATAGTGATACATATTTTCAAATTGACAGATATTTGCATTGTGTCATTTTAGACTCCATCTCTAACGAGACTTATATCAAAGGGGCTGAGAATCTATTGTATAAACTCCAAAAAGAACATCTCAATAGTTTTTATATTTCCACTGTCTGTTCTGAAAATTATAGTTTGAACGAAGTTCAAATGATAAAGAAATTATTTGATATTCTTCAATGCAGCATAAAACACAATATAAAAAATATTGTCTTAGATGTTGAATACATGAAGGGTTAGAGATTTTGGGTTGTTAATACTTTTTCTTTAGTTCAAAACTTCCCAAAAGATTAACTTGATTTTATTTTTCTAAGAGGTCATATTGCTTATTGTAAATACTACTCCTTAAATCAAAAGCTCCTAAAATGGTATGAAATATATCGTTTTGTCCATATGAGTTTTGTCTTTTTACATAAGGAGTTTTAAACCCTTTTTCTTTTATAAAACTTTTCGATTCCCATAAAATAAATGGAATGTGTTTTTGTACATCTGGTGCTATTGAGTAAGGTGTTCCATGTAAATAAAGTCCATATTCACCTAAAGACTCACCATGATCAGAAGCATATATAAGTAACACAGGTATATTTTTTAATTTTTTTAATGTGTTGATTGTTTTATTCAAAAAATAATCGGTGTACAAAATAGTATTGTCATACGCATTTATCAATTCTTGATTTGTACACTCTTTTAAATCAACACTTTTACATACAGGTTTAAAAATTTCAAACTTTTTCGGATATTTCTTATAATAAGTTGGTCCATGACTCCCTGCTGTATGTAATACAACAAAAATTTTATTTTTCTTTGATGATAAAATCTCTTTATCAAGATTTGTTAATAAAACCTCATCATAATCACAACCATCACCTTTACAAGATTTTTTTAGTTCTCCTGCTTCTTCGAATGATTTGACATGCAGCGGTGGTGCTCCCCAGTTGTTTGTTCTCCATATTACATCTACGCCTTCTCTTTGTAAGTAGTTTGGAAGCGGCTCATATGAATCCGAATCTGAACCGGTATAAGAAAGCATACTATGTATAGATGCGGTTGTATATGTCGCTGTAGAAGTAGAATTTTTTAAAACAAGTATATCTTGCTTTTTAAGCTGTGGATTTGTCTCCCTTTTGTATCCATATAAGGAGAAGTCAGCTGCCCTTGCAGATTCGCCTATAACCAAAACAACTAGCATTTTATTGTTATCTAAAAAATTTGCTTTTGGTAGTAATATTTGCTTATTGTCTTTTTTTAACTCTGTTCTAATATAGCGTATCGCATTTATAGAATAAGACCATGGCATAGATAAACCACCAAGGATTTTAGCATTTTTGTCTAACCAAAGCCATGTAGTTGCATTTAAATACATAATAAAAACACCAATAGCTGCTGTGCTTAATGCATAGGCTACTAAACGCACTCTTTTTGCTTTTTCAATTTTTATTTTTGATATAAAAAGACTTGGTAAAATACCTAAAAAAACAATATAAAGAAATATTTTTGGATCATAATAACTTGTTGCTTCAGACATATTTGTATTAAAAACATTACTCATCATTGTTTTATCTAAAATAACGTTATATGTATTAACAAAATAGAGTGCTAGTGAATTACAAAGAAATATTATAATAGCAAAAACTTTCATGATAGAAGGGAGTATAGCTGCAATTAAAAAGAGTAAAAAAGCAGTTACAGTAAAAAGGCTGACAAGAACAGAGAAAAATGTTAAAAGACCATTAATGGAGTCAATATTTAAATTAGAAATAGCATATTTATAAAATGGACTATGATATATAAGCATATCTATAAATGTAATTAAAAAAATAAATTTTGACATGCTTATAGTGTGTTGAAAGAGAGACTTTATTATAGTATTATTCATTATAAATTACCTTGGATATTTAATTGTGCGGATGTTGTTTTACATATTTATCAAAACTTTCATCCATTGCTTTTGTTTTTGAACCCAACCATGGAAAATGCAGATATTCAAGTGAAAAAGCTTTTGGTGCAATTTTATCTTTATTTATACTATATAAATATAAAGCAGTTGCTAATGATGTCCTATCTGCACCAGATTTGCAATGTATGAGAATCGGTTTAGGCGAATTCTTAATTATATCAACAATCTTGTTCATGATTTTCATTGTCTGAATATCTGCAGTACCAATGGAATAGGTATAATGAGTGATATTATACTCTTTAGAAATATTTATTTCATCTTTATAAGATTGGCTGTCTGTGGCACCACGAAGATCCAAAATCGACTTGATATGATATTTATTCACATAATAAGGCATATTAAAAGAAAAAAGTTGGGCTGAACGGTATACATTATTATCTACTTTGTGAAAATTTCCATAAATAAAGAGGTATCCTAGCACTATAAAAGTAATAAAGAGTAATAACGCAAAAATATACTTTACAAACTTTTTAATAAATTTTAATAACATAATATACTCCATTGCCATTTATATTTTGCTTTAGAAATGATATGTCTAATTTTACCATACTTTTAACAGCAATAAAAAAATTTATAAATACTTTTCTCTTTCCTGTCGCTTTTGTCGTGGCTCTTTTTCTAAACTTTTCTCTTTTTCTCTTTTGTATCCTCTATCACAAATTTAAAATTAATAATATTGTACTCTCATCAACTTAGGCAAGTATTAATGTTTTTTATAATTTGTAGAACTTTTCATATAAAAAACCAACTATTATTCCATAAAATGCATTGGCTATAAAAAAATATATCATACCTGTTATATTTAAGACATTTGATGCAGCAAATCCTTTTCCAAGAAGAGGCATTATAATGATACTATTTATTATCCATATGATTAATGCGAAAGTGATACCTTTTTGCAAACCGGAGCCTATAAGGTATTTTTCTAAAATAAAAGCATAAGTAAAGGACATTATAAATCCGATAAAAGTATGAAAAAGTATAAAAAATCCAAGTGTTCCTGGTTGTGGAAGCGTTGTTGATGCCCAAAATATACTTATTTCATATTCATGAAAGGTAGAGCCTAGTAAATGGCGTAATAAGCCGAATAATCCACCTGCAGCTGCATTTATATGGAAAATGGGTGCTGATGTAAGTATTATTATATTTATAATTATTGCTATGATTGCTGCATAAAATATTGCTTTAAATTTTTGAGTTTGAGTGATATTTTGCATGTTTTTCCTTTTTAAGTATTTTTAATTTGTGATAAAACTATTTTACAGCCATTTTTATATTCAGTATCACACTCCAAGGAGCAATCATTTTTATGTGCAAGATTTTTTGCTATTGCCAGACCTAGACCAAAGCCACTTTTTAAGCGATTTTTACTTGCATCAACTGTATAAAAGGGTTGAAAAATTCTTTCACATTCCTTAGTAATTATGCCTATTCCTGTGTCTTGTACTATAAGTGAACTATTTTCTAAGAATATAGTGATACTACCTTTATTTGTAAATTTAACACTGTTATCAAGTAAATTGATTAAAATC
>WFMT01000028.1 GCA_015488975.1 Campylobacteraceae bacterium
AGAAAGAGCAACTGATATCATCAAAGCTATGGTTAGTATGTATGGTATGAGTGAAGTTGCTGGTCTAATGGTTCTTGAAAAACAACAAAATAGATTTATGCCCGGAGTGACTACAAAAGATTATAGTGATAAAATGGCTGAAAATCTTGATAAATACATAAAAGAGATGCTTGATGAGAGGTACAAAGGTGTTATAGCAACATTGGAGACTTATGGTGATGCGATTGAAAGTATAGTAAAAGAATTGTTTGAAAATGAAACAATAGAAGGAAAAACAGTACGAAAAATCATAAAAGATTTTGAAGAAAAAAATGGCATTCAAAGAGAAGAAGAAGAAGAAGGCGATATTCAAAAAGCTGAGAAAGATGCAAAAAAGAGTCAAACTGTTGATGTAGAGTCTAAAGAGAATATAAAAGATAAAGACGAATAAAAATGATTTGCAGAAAAACTGAGATAATTGCAAAAGAGGGATGGAGATACCTTGGTTTCTTATCTGTTTTGTTTGTATTATCCCTTTTTACTGATTTTGTATTTTTGGAATTGATACTTTTCCTTTTTATAATAGTAGTTATTATTGTATTTAGAAATCCAGAAAGAATTCCTAAAGAAATTGATGAATTATCATGTTTATCACCGATTGATGGAAAGATTGATTACATAGGAAAAGTCTTTGAAAGTAGATATTTTGAAAAAGATATGCTCTTAGTGTCTATTAAAAGCTCAATATGTGATGTTTCTATCCAGAGGAATCCGCTTGATTTGGATATTAAAAAAGTATATTATAAGCATGGGTTGAATATAGATATAAAATCTCCAAAAGCAAAACTGTTGAATGAACAAATCAATATCGTTGCCTCTTCTTTTAAAGGTGATATTTTGATAACATCTATTATTGGAAGATGTGCAAAAAGAATATATACAATCTGTGACAATCTAAGCAGTGTAAAAAAAGGTGATAGATATCTTATCATGACAGAGGGTAAAGTTGAGCTTTATCTCCCACTTGATTGCAGGATAAGAGTTGTATTTGGTGAAAAGGTTAAAGCTGGTGAAAGTATTTTAGGATATTTCACAGACTAAAAATCATTCCCTATCTAAAGATATGGAGATATCAGAATGAAAAATAATAACAAATCTTATCTTGCATATATAATTCCCAATCTTTTCACAGCTGCGAGTGCTTTTGTGGGAGTTTTAAGTATTGTTGCATCTTCAAAGGGTGAGTTTGAAAAAGCTGTATATATGATACTTCTTTCGCTATTATTTGACGGACTTGATGGAAGAGTGGCAAGACTTACAAAAACTACTTCAAGATTTGGTGCAGAATTTGACTCGTTGGCTGATTTAGTAGCTTTTGGCATGGCTCCTGCAATGCTGTTTTATTTTGATATAGGAATCCATTATAATAAATTAGGCATACTTTTGAGTGGCTTGTATGTAGTATTTGGTGCTATAAGACTTGCCAGATTTAATGTGACAAATCCTTCAAGTGAACCTTCCGTTTTTATAGGAGTCCCTATACCTACTGCAGCTGTTTTTATAAGTATTTGGATATTATTTTCCATAAAATATCATATAATGCAAGATCACTTTTCATGGATAATACTTATATTTGTCGGTTTGGTTTCTATACTAATGGTTAGCAATATCAGATATCCAAGTTTTAAAAAGATAGATTTCAAAAAAGCTAATTTTAAAAAAGTTTTAATTGTATTGATTGTTCTGTTTTCTTTTACTTATCTTTATCTTATTGAGTCGATAACACTCTTTTTTACAGCATATATACTTTATGGACTCGGCAGAGGAGTTAAAAGCTATAATAAAAGAAAAAAAATTGCAAAAAAAGATAAAATTTAGTATAATAGTAGGATAATCTTAAAAAAAGGAGAGTCGTATGCAAGGTGATATAACCGGTACAGCAAAAGCCATAAAATTTTTGCCAAAAATTGAAATCAGAAATTCTCTCCTGCTGCTTCTTGCACTCTAAAAATCAACCAACTACAAAAGAATAATATAAAAATCAAGGAAAATAAAATGCAAAATAATAATATAATAATATTTGACACAACTTTAAGAGATGGCGAACAAAGTCCTGGTGCTTCGATGAATACAGAAGAGAAAATACAAATTGCATTACAGCTTCAAAGGCTTGGTGTTGATGTTATAGAGGCTGGTTTCGCAGCTGCTAGTCCAGGTGACAGTGATGCAATATCAAGAATAAGTGAAGTGGTTGAACAAAGTACTGTATGTTCTCTTGCTAGAGCTTTGCCAAATGATATAAAAGAAGCTGCCAAAGCTATAGAAAAAGCCAAATATCAAAGAATACATACTTTCATAGCTACAAGCCCAATACACATGGAATATAAACTTAAAATGAGTCCGGAAAAAGTTATACAAAAAGCAGTAGAGGCGGTAAGTTTGGCTAAAACTTTTGTTGATGATGTAGAGTTTAGTTGTGAAGATGCCGGTAGAAGTGACATAAACTTTTTAAAAGAGATACTTGATGCAACTATAAAAGCTGGAGCTACAACCCTAAACATTCCAGATACCGTAGGATATACAATGCCAAATGAGATGGGAGCTATGATAAAAGAGTTACGAAAGTTTGTTGGAAATAGGGCTGTACTTTCAGTACATTGTCACAATGATTTGGGTCTTGCTTTGGCAAATTCACTTTCTTCTATAGAAAATGGAGCAAGACAAGTTGAGTGTACTATAAATGGTCTTGGAGAGAGAGCTGGCAACGCCGCACTTGAAGAGATAGTCATGGTGCTTAAGACAAGAAAAGATATATTTGGTAAATATTCGACCAATGTTAATACGAAAGAGATATATCCTACAAGCAGACTTGTGGCAAATATCACAGGTATTATCCCTCAACCAAATAAAGCGATAGTAGGCAAAAATGCTTTTGCCCATGAAAGTGGTATCCATCAAGATGGTGTTTTAAAAAATAAAGAAACTTATGAAATAATGAAATCAGAAGATATAGGATTAAGTCATAATTCCTTGATACTTGGAAAGCATTCTGGTCGTCATGCATTTAAGAATAGAGTTGAAGAGCTTGGATACACTTTAGGCGATGAAGAAATAAATGAAGCATTTGCAAAATTTAAGGATTTAGCAGATAAGAAAAAAGAAATGTTTGATGATGATATAAGAGCTATTGTTACAAGTGAAATTACAAAGATTGATGGAGTTTTTAAGCTTATTTCTATGCAGTTGAGTGATTGTAGTGCAGGAGTTCCTAGTGCTGCTGTCACCATTGGGCATAAAGGCACAAACAGTACTGACGCTGCTATAGGAAACGGTACTATGGATGCTGTATTTAAAGTTATAGACAGGGTTTGTGGTATTAAAGGAGAATTGAAAGAGTACAAAGTGGATTCTGTTACTCAGGGAAAAGACGCACTTGCAAGAGTAGTTGTAAAAGTACAGTTTGAAGATAGCAAAACTCCGGTAATCGGACATGGTCTCAGTCTTGATACTATGCAAGCTAGTGCCAAAGCCTATATAGGCGCACTTAATAGTTATATTTCAATGAAAAAGTGATTATGACATTAAAATGATATTATGAAGGAGTCATTATTTCAAGTATGATATTATCTGTCTCCTTCATACCTGCATTTGCCAGAATACCTATATTTTTTATAGTCTCCTCCACATCATTTCCTATGATTCCTTCGCCATCATGTAATGCCCGATGTGAGAGAGCTAACATTGAAGAGTCAAATGCACTATAAACTCCAGTAGCTATCTTCATAGCACATGATGCCTTTGCTCCATCGCAAATAACACCAGATACATTTCCTAAAGAGTTTGTTATAGCCATTGATACAGTCTTGTAGTCTCCGCCTTCAAGGTATGCCAAAGCTCCAGATACAGCACTTGTTGCACAAATAACTCCACAAAAAGCAGAAAGTCTTCCTATACTTGATTTTATGTGTATTGTGCTTAAGTGTGAAAAGAAAAGTGCTCTTATCAAAGTTTCTCTTGATAGATTTTTATCTTTGCAATACTGAATCACGGGCAAAGAAGCTGCCATTCCTTGATTGCCACTACCACTTGTAGTCATAACAGGCAGTGCGCAACCGCTCATTCTTGCATCTCCTCCAGCAGATGCAAAACTTGCACATCTGTTTCGTTGATCATCGCCATATAAACCTTTTTGGATATTTTTATTTATCATACATCCTATGTTTACCCCATATTCACCTCTAAGCCCCGCATTTGCTATGACACTGTTTTTTTCTATGACTTGTTCAAAAATATCTTCTATAAGAGATAAATCAATTTTCTTTGAGAGTTCGTATATAGCTTCTATACTAAGTTGCTCCCTTTTTTCATAAGGAGTTTTAAACTCTACATCCTCACATATCCTGCTTTTAATTTCTTTACCATTTTTTTCTATTTTTGTTATATTGGTGTGAAAATGTTTTATCTCTACAAGAGCACTCTCTTTTTCTTTGTAAACGATTATTTTAGCATAAAGAGGTATATCTGTTTTTTCATGTATGACAGTAACAACTTTATTTTTAAGATATTGCTGCACATTTTTTATATCATTTGCTTTTATATTGCTGATAACCATAAGTTCTTTTGATGCATCACCGGCTATTGCTCCCATAGCACATGCCGCTTCTATACCTACAAGTCCGTTACTATTTGGGATTTTAACTGATTTTACATTTTTTATCATATTTCCGGAAACATATACTGTTATACTCTCAGGTATGCTTCCAAGTATAGAAGTAGCCACAGCACTGGCATAAGCGAGAGCTATAGGCTCAGTACACCCTTCGGCAGGTACAATTTCTTCTTTTAAAATATCAAGTATTTTTTCTATATTCATCTTTTATCCATTTTTTTATAGCGATTATATCATATTTAACTGACCTTACGCACTATAATGAGCAAAGCTCGTTATAGTGGCAGGGACTCCAAAGTCCCTACAACCCCCTAAAGCTACGAAAAGTAGGACTTTTCGAGAAAAAAGTGCGTAAGTTTAGATATTTAATTCTTTTTTAAACAAATTATCCTATACTTGATTAAATTAATATTAAGGATTTATATGAAGTATCCAAAATTCACAGATAATTGTCACTCCCTTCTTTGTAAGTTTTTGACAAAAGAAGTATTTGAAGAGTTAAAAGAGAGAAAAACTTCCAATGGTTTTACTCTATCTAAAGCTATAAATTCAGGAGTAGTAAATGAAGATAGTGGCATCGGTGTATATGCCGGAGATGAAGAATCATACACTCTGTTTGCACCTTTGTTTGATCCTATTATAAAAGAGTACCACGGTTTTGGTTCAAATGACATACATCTTAGTAATTTTGATCCAAAAGATTTAGATATATCAAACCCTGATCCACAAGGCAAATATATACTCTCAACGCGTATAAGAGTAGGCAGAAATCTTGCAGATTTTCCCCTTGGCACAATCATATCAAA
>WFMT01000029.1 GCA_015488975.1 Campylobacteraceae bacterium
GTAAAAAACCTGAAGTCTTTCCGTTTGGCTTGGGACTTTTTAAGTCTATATTTGTATGAGCAGTATTTACATCACCGCAAATTATGATAGATTTGCCTTCTATTTTTAGTTTTTGGCAATAGTCTAAAAATCTGTCATAAAATTTCAATTTATGTGCAAGTCTTTCTTCACTCATTTGGCCATTTGGAAAATAGACATTGAAAAAGGCGATTTTATGCTCATTTACACTAAAGTGAAACTCATTTATTCTGCCCTCTTTTAAAATATCCACTTCAGATAAACCACTTGTAAATACAGGTTCAATATCACTAAAGAGTGCAACCCCGCTTCTGCCTGGAATTGAAGCTGAGCTAACTTGCAAAAAATTGAACTTTTTATCAAATATATTTTTGGGTATTTGCTCTTTTGTAGCTTTTATCTCCTGCAATGCCAATATGTCAACTTTTTCTTTATCTATCCATTTCAAAGCACCTTTTCTCGCGATAGCTCTTATACCATTTACATTCCAAGATACAAATCTATATATCATCCAAATATCTCCTTCTTTGTGCTTCTATCTAAAAATACTGAATTGTTTCACTGTATTTTTTATATGCTCAATTTTCAATTATATGTAATATTGCATTAATCATATATTAATAATGTGTTAAAGCATACATTATACAATAACACCATCTAAATCAAGGAGTCCAAAATGATGGCAGGTGGATACTACGGAATGGGAGGTGGTTTTATGTGGTTATTTCCTTTGATAGGTTTAGGGATATTTTTATATGTTATTTATATGATATTTAACAGAACAAATTTAACTAATAATACCGGTGTAAACAGTGAGTCGGCACTTGAAGTGCTTAAAAAAAGATATGCAAGAGGAGATATTACAAAAGAAGAGTTCGAAGAGATGAAAAAAGATTTAATTTAACTGCAAAACTACCCTCGCTTTAAAGCGAGGGCAACAGTATCAAAAAGTCAATATTTTATCGCTGCTAATAACCCAATTTGCCAAATCAATCATAGTTCCTTTTATTTTATCTTTAAAATAAGGCTCATTTTTATTGATGCCGCATCTTGCCTGACAGGTACCACAAGCTTTGAGTTTAATACCGTTTAAATATAAATTTTTTAGTATTTTAACCAAATCATAATCATAAAATTCAGGTTTTTTTGCAGCATCTCTTGCCAAATCAACAGCATCATTCATCAAGAAAATTCGCACTTCTTCATTTTTTGTCTGTAATGTTTTTGCAAGCCTCAAGCCGTTGTAAACTACATCGCTACCATCATAAGGCTGATGATTAAAAACGATTAATATACTCATGATAATCCTTTAATTAATCCAAAGATTCGCCATTTTCCATAGGTAATAGAGTTCTTGAATACTCCACCATGGAGCCATCATAAACTTTGACATTTTTCATACCATCTATAAATTTGGATACAAACCACAATCCTCTTGCTTTGTGTCCGGTATTACAATAAATAATGAGAGGTTTTTTAAGGTCTATCCCGTATCCTGCATTATGTAAAACTTTTTTTGACTCTTTTTCGGATAAAAACTCGAAGTGATTACCTACTTTTTTAACTTCTCTTATAAAAGGAGTTAGTTTTGCAGTCGGTATCCTGCCGTGCCTTGCCAAATCTTTTCTTTTATCAGTACCGGTGTAAAACTTTGAAACTCTTGCGTCAGTTATCTGTATATTTTCATCATAAATCGCGTGTATGATATCATTTAAAGATGCAACTATATTATTATCGAATTTCTCAACTTCAAAATCGCTTGGTTTTGGATTGGGGATGATTTTTGTAACTGCTCTTTTTTCTTCTGTCCATTTTGCAAAACCGCCATTTAATATAACACCTTTTTTTATTCCGTACAAATAAGCACTCCAAACGCCACTTGCAGCATTTGCAAAATCTTTATTTTTTATTCCGGCACTATAAAAAACTATAATGCTATTATTTTTTATGCCGGCTTTTTTGAACATCTTTTCTATTTGTTGTGGAGTATCATAAAGTTTTGGTATATTTCCTATTTTACCTTCAAACCACACTTTTTTTGGCAAATTTAGTGCATTTTTTATATGTGATTTGCTATAAGCTTCAGGCTTTCTCGTATCTATAATAACTATATTTTTTTGTCCTATATTTTTTTGCAACCAGTTTGTTGATACAATATGATTTTTTGGAATTCCTAAAGCAAACGATACGCTTACCAATGTTGCTAGTGCTACTAATTTTATAAATAATTTTTTCATTTATTTCCTTTATTTTTTTGTAATTTTGCTTGCAAAAATATCTGTCATTTTATTTAACATTTCTTTTGCTAACTTTTGTTTTGAACTCTCGTTAAGTTCAGCAAAAATCATATTTAAACAATTTGGCATCATTGTTGATACAAATTTCATACGATCTTCAGTTGTCATTTTAGAGAACATATTCTCCATCATTGTGCCCATCATTTCCGGCATATCTTCAGCTTTTACCATGCCAGACATCATTTTTTGCATCATATCTTTCATCATTTTCATTTCTAACCTCCTTTAGATTACCATTTTTTGATCATAGCTACTATATCATCATATAAACTCAAAATTTCTTTTTTTAAGTCATCTTTGCATTTTAAAGTTTCAAGCTGAATTTCTAAATCCGGAGTTGAAACAAAGCACTCACCTTTTATCTCATATACACTTATTCGACAAGGCATCAAGATACTTAGTTCTGGTTGTGTATTTAAAAGTTTTGCAGCTAAACTTCCAATACAAAGCTCATAAACAGTTGCATATTCTTTTATATCAAACCCTTTTTTAGGAAGATTTGCAGAAAATGGATATGTATGTTTCAACATTAAATTTATTGATTTTGCATTTTCTTCGATTTGGTTTTCTATATCCTTTGCATTCAATTTTGCTCTGTGTGTAAAAATCATCCTAACTCCTAATAGTCTTTTTAGCTAAATAGCTAAATAATTTAAAATTATACACTAAAAATCTTTGAGTGTCAAGTTATTTAGCTAATTTGCTATATATATTATTTTATGATATAATTTTTATAAAATTCTATGTGAGGTAGTATTTATGTTAAATATGGAGCAAAAAGTAAAGATTTTCAAAGCACTTGGAAATGAAACAAGATTTAAAATCTTTAAAAATATCTTTACAGGCGGTTATGCCTGTTCTATTGACAATACTAAACCAAAAGATGACATTATTGCTCAGGCAACTTGTGTAACAACTATAGCCGAACATTTTGACTTTGCACTTCCTACTATATCAAGGCACTTAAAAGAGTTGAGAGATGCCGATATTATAACAATGACAAAAAAGAGTAATAAGATTTATATTGAGCCAAATCTTGATATTGTACAGGAACTTTCTGAATGTTTTACAAAACTTGTAAATGATTATAAGCTAATATAAATAAAAATGGTAAGAACATATATATTTCTTGTCTTTTGCGTACTTTTCTGGTCAGGTAATTTCGTAGTTGGAAGATATATTCATGAGAGTATTTCGCCGATTGAACTCTCTTTTTACAGATGGGGAGGTGTACTTCTTTTTGTTTTGCCTCTTTTGATATTGAGTCGGGAGAAGATATGGGCTGCTTTAAAGAGTCACTTTTGGATACTTTTTGCTCTTGGCGGTTTGGGGATAGCAGGATTTAATACACTTTTATACATAGGTCTTAGACATACTACTGCTACTAATGCACTTATTATCAACTCTTCTATTCCTATACTCATACTTTTACTTTCATCTCTAATTTTAAAGCAGCATATATCAAAAAAACGGGTATCGGGTATACTTTTATCGACTTTAGGCGTTTTATATCTTATATTGAAAGGAAAATTATCAAATCTTTTTTCGCTTGATTTTAATATAGGAGATTTTTGGGTATTGCTCTCTTCACTTGATTGGGCACTATATTCGGTTTTATTAAAATTTAAACCAAAACATATCTCGATTGGTGATTTTTTTATAACTACTGTTTTTATAGGAACTCTTATTTTATTGCCGTTTTATCTTTACAGTAGTGCTCTTAACTTCTCAAGAGAGTATCATGTGATAAGTGTAAACTTTTTAGCGATACTGTATGTTGTTATATTTCCTTCATTTTTATCATACTTTTTTTGGAATAAAGCAATTCTTCAAATCGGTGCGCCAAAAGTCGGACAATTTATCCATCTCATGCCTCTTTTTGGAGCTATTTTGGCATATATATTTTTAGGTGAACATTTAAAGATTTATCATGTAGTGGGAATGGCACTCATAGGAGGAGGTATATATATATCGCTTACAAAATATCGGTAAAAACACCCTTTACTCCTTTAGTAAAGAGTTCTTTTTCTTCTTCTTGTTTGTTTATGGTATATACATTTGTAAAGATATTGTTTTCTTTTAAGAGTTTTATCTTGTCTTTATTTACAAGAGTTTTATCTATATGATATGCACAAACTTCTAAATCTTTTAAATAATTTAATATATTTGAAGGCTCTGTCTCTTCGAACAAAGCCGCGATAAAAAGAGAAGGATTTTCTTTTTTTATATTTTTTATATAGTTATGATTAAAAGAAGAGATGATGCAAATATCTGATACTTTGTATTCATTGACTTTTTTTGCGATATTTTGCGATATTTCACTACTATCAAAAAAATCACTATTTTTTATCTCTAAATTGGCAGGGAAATTATTTATTTTCATAAAATTTAAAACTTCTTCAAGAGTCGCTATGGAATTTTTTTGCAGTTTAATCAATGATTTGACATCAACTTCTTTATTCTTAATAGTAGAAAAAGGATCATCTTTTATAAACCAACTGATATTGTCAAGATTTTGTATCTCTTTAAGTGTAAAATCCCTAATATTAAAAGAATATCTGTTGCTAAAGATTTCCTTAGCATTAGTTGTTCTCAAAAGTGCGTCATCATGTATAATCACAGGATAAAAATCTTTGGTATATTGAACATCAAATTCGAACATATCACTTTTACCAATAGCCTGTTTGAACGCTTCTATGGTATTTTCCGGATATTTGCTCCTGTTTCCTCTGTGGGCAATTATAATATTTTTTTTGTCAAATTGATTAAAGAAATTCATTTTTTATTTTTTTGAATTGCTATAAACCAGATTAAAAACTGCCAATAATGATGTAGCAAATATTAGTAAAAACGAAACTGCATTAAGTACAGGAGTGCTACCGTCTCTTATGCGGGAGTATAAATCTATCGGCAATGTAGTATCGGAGCCAACTAAAAACAGTGTTGTGTTAAAGTTCCCAAAACTCATTAAAAACGATACTACAAAAGAGCCTATGAGTGCGGGTTTTAAGTATGGCAAGGTTATAAGTCTTATCACATCAAATCTATTTCCTCCTAAATTTAATGCGGCTTCTTCCAAGGTGTGGTCAAACTTTTTAAGCCTTGCTGATACAACTAGTACAACAAAGGTCGTTATAAAAGAAAATTGACCCAATACTACAAGCCAGAAACTAGGTCCTAAAAAAGATAAATTTATACCAAAATGATCATCTAAATAGTTTCCAGCGATAGTTGAAGATAGTAGCAAAGA
>WFMT01000030.1 GCA_015488975.1 Campylobacteraceae bacterium
ATGCTAAAAGTATTGAAGATTTGAGCAATGATGCTAACTTGACAAATGATGAAGTAGATAAAACATCGTTGATAGTAAGAAAAGCACAAGAAGGATCTGAAAAATCATTGATAGAATCAATAGAGTTAGCAAAAAATGTGGAAGAAATTTTATCCAAGATAAGTATTGTACACAAATCATCAAACGAGAGCATAAAAGTAGTTGATAATATAAAAGAGGTTTCTATTCAAGTTGAAAATACTGCGAAAGATTTAAATGATAAATTGAATAGTTTTAAGACAAGTTAGATTATGAGACTATCCTATCAGTTAGATTAAGGTAATTATAACCTTAATCTAACTGATTTTTCGTGAGCGGTTAAGCCTTCTTTGTTGGCTAAAATTGCACAAGCTTCACCGATATCTTTTATCCCGTCATCGCTTATACTTATGACTGAAGATTTTTTTATAAAGTTATCAACACTTAATGGAGAATAAAATTTTGCAGTCCCACCTGTTGGGAGTGTATGATTTGGTCCTGCAATATAGTCTCCAATAGGCTCTGGTGTATTTTTTCCAAGAAAGATTGCTCCGGCATGTTTTATTAAAGGTAATATGTCAAAAGCTTTTTCACACATGACTTCAAGATGTTCGGGTGCAATTTTATTCATAAGGGTAATAGCTTGAGAAAGTGTGTCTACTATTATGATTGCTCCTCTATTTTCAATAGATTTTCTTGCAATTTCTTCTCTGCTTAAAGTCTTTAAAAATGAATATATATGATCTTTTGTGGAAATAGCAATATTTTTATCGGTCGTAATCATAATAGAACTTGCCATCTCATCATGTTCTGCTTGTGAGAGTAAATCTATTGCTAAAAGTTTTGAATCTGCTTTATTATCAGCAATAATACCAATCTCGCTAGGACCTGCTATCATGTCTATATTTACCTCACCAAAAACCAACTTTTTAGCAGTAGCTACAAAAATATTACCCGGACCTGTGATCACATCAACTTTTGGTATATTTTGTGTCCCATAAGCCATAGCACCTATCGCACTGGCACCACCTACTTTAAAAGCTTTTTTAATACCACAAATATGCATAGCTGATAACAAAAGGTTATTTATCTCATTGTTTGGTGTTGGTGTACAGACTATTATTTCCTCAACTCCAGCTACTATTGCAGGTATTGCATTCATAAGAAGAGAACTTGGATATGCCGCTTTTCCTCCTGGTATATACAATCCTGCGATATCAACTGGTGAAACCTTTTGTCCTGTTATATTTCCATTCTTTTCATAATCAAACCAAGATTTTGGTAATTGTTTTTTATGAAAAGCACTGATTCTGTCATAAGCTAAATGAAGAGCCTTTTTTAAATCATCTTCTAAAACATCATAGGCTTGTTTCATATCATTTACAGATATTTTTAAATCTTCATCATCTGTTGGTGACCAGTTATCAAATCTTTCAATATGATTTTTAACAGCAATATTTTTATCTTCTTTTATTTCATCAAGAAGAGTTTTTACAGTTTCGGATACATTATCTATATCCATTTTTCCTCTTTCTAAAAGTAAGTCAAAATTTTCTTTAAAGTCATTGTCGTTAATATTAAATATTTTCACTGCATTTCCTCTTATATCTTAGTTGCATAGATTCATTTCCTTGTATTCCACCTTGATGAATATAAACGATATTTTCATCATTATCGCAATTATTGTTTTTCAAGTATTCAATCATACTTTTAAATCCTATTGGATCATAAAGCAAATCAAATTGAATTTTTGTCTGTTTTTCTAATTTTATCCAAAATTTGTATAATTCGCAATTTAATTCTCCAAAATGATACTTTTTTGTTGATAATATTTTGGGATGTTTGCTTTGGTCTTTTTCAAGCATTAAGAATTGTTTTTTTAAGTATCTTTCTCCCCCAACACAAGCTACTGTAAAAACTTGGCTACTATCTTTGAAATCATTTATACATTGTTGCAAATAAAGAGCTGTTGTCCCTGTACCAGAGGGCAAAAAAATTTTTAAATTTTTAAATTTTTTATTTTTTTTAAACTCTATAATCTCTTTTGCCAGTTTATTTATACCGTATCTTGAAGTTTCACATCTTCCTCCTTCAGGAATGAAGAGAGTGTTTCCAATCTTTTTTGTTTTTGAGAGCAAATTTTTATTGTTTAGTAAAAGGCTATATTTGCAAGTTTTAAAAAGATAAATTTTCATACCGTTATTGATAGCATACTTATAATTACCCACAGGGTTTAACTGTAAAAATTTAGGAATATGATCTGTATAATATTCAAAATCTATATTTTTATCTTTACATAAAACTGAGAGTGAATACATTGCATTTGATTGATTGGATCCAAATGAGACAATTTTTGTAATACCAGATAGACCATTATCAAGAAAGTATAAAAATTTCCTTGCTTTATTGCCAGAAAAATCGGTACTTAAAAGATCATCCCTTTTTACAAATATATCAAAATCTAAATAATTTATCTTTTGAATTGGAGAATTTTCAATTTTTATCAATACAGCCTAAATCCTTAAAAGCGCCTACTAGTCTTTCTTTCATTGATATTTCGCCGGCTCTTAAAAGTTTTCTTGGATCATAATAACTTTTATTTGGCTTATCTTCACCTTCAGGATTTCCTATTTGAGATTTTAAATAATCACGATTTTGATGTATATATCTCGTAACTCCATTGCAAAATGCCCACTGTGTGTCTGTATCTATATTCATCTTAACAACACCATAACTAACAGCTTCTTCAATCTCTTGTTTTGCAGAGCCACTTCCTCCATGAAAGACAAAGTTAACCGGCTTATCATCTGTTTTAAATTTTTTCTCTATATATTTTTGAGAATTATCTAAAATCTTTGGTGTAAGCACAACATTACCTGGCTTATAAACACCGTGAACATTTCCAAAGGAAGCGGCTATTGTAAATTTATCACTGATTTGGCTGAGTCTCTCATAAGCTAAAGCCACATCTTCAGGTTGAGTGTAAAGCTTTGAATTATCAATATCGCTATGATCAATACCATCTTCTTCGCCACCTGTAACTCCAAGTTCAATCTCTAAAGTCATATCAATCGCACTCATTCTTTTTAAGTATTTTTCACAAATTACGATATTTTCTTCTAAAGATTCAACAGATAAATCGATCATGTGTGAACTAAATAGAGGTTTACCAAGTTTGTTAAAATGCTCAGAACCTGCATCTAACAAAGCATCAATCCAAGGTAATAATTTTCTATTTGCGTGATCTGTATGTAAAACAACGGGAGTCCCGTATGCTTCTGCAACTGTATGGACATACATTGCACCACCAATGGCACCTAAAATGGAGGCTTTTGAAGAATTTAGAGATTTTCCTGCAAAAAAGCCTGCACCACCATTTGAGAATTGTATGATAATTGGCGAGTTGACTTCTCTTGCAGATTCCAATGCAGCATTTATTGAGTTTGTCCCCACAACATTAACTGCTGGAAGGGCAAACTTTTGCTCTTTTGCAAGAGCAAAAAGTTTTTGCAAATTCTCTCCTGAAACAACGCCTGTATCTATCAAATCCAAAACTTTCTTAGCATCCATTTTAGCTCCTAAATTTTTAGAATATTTTTACTTTTGCATGAGCTCTTAACTTTTTAGCTATCGCTCTAACATTTTTTTGAAATTCTACTATTTTTAACTGAGATTTTATCCTATTTTTTACATTTGCAAAAGAAACTTCTTTTCCACCTCTTTTTGCTTCAACATATATAACATGATATCCAAACTGAGTTTTTACAGGAGTTTTTGTGTATTGTCCTTTTTTTAGAGCAAATGCAGCATTTGCAAATGGAGGGACCATTCTGTTTTTAGGAAACCATCCAAGTTGTCCGCCATTTTTTCCAGTAGGTCCGACAGATTTTGTTTTTGCAAGTTCTATAAATTTCTTTTCAAGCTTTTTACCACTCAATCCTTTTAATTGTGCTATAACAGCTTCAGCTTGTTTTTTTGTTTTTAAAAGTATATGTCTTGCTTCAACTTCAGGTGGTTGAATAAATTTACTTGGATTTTCGGTATAAAATTTTTTAGCTTCCTTATCTGTCACTTTTGCTTGATTGTATTTTTCTTTCATCCAAGTTTCCAGCGCTAAGTCATTTTTTAATTTAGCCAAAGCATTTTTGAAAGCTTGTGTTTTTTCAATGCCATCTTTTATGGCTAATTTTGCCAAAAGCTTACTATCAATTGCTTGATTTAATACTTTTTTTTGTGTTATAGCAGGTAACTTACTAAAATCAATCCTTGGATTTCTAATAACCATAGCAATGTCACTTGATGTAATATTGGTACCATTGACTGTTGCATAAACCTTTTCAGCTGCTAAACTTGAAGTAGTTAGAACAACCGTTGCAGCAACTACACTTAAAATAATCTTTCTCATATTTATCCTTTTTAAAATTTTTTAAAATTATACATAAAAAAAGTAACTCTAAAGTTAATCAACTCATATTATGATATACATTTTCAACATCATCATTTTCTTCTAAAACATCTATAAGTCTCTCAACTTTCAAAGCTACTTCATCCTCAACATCTACTTCATTATTTGCAACCAATCCTACTGAACTTTCAAGAATATTAACATCAAGTTTTTCAATAGCCTGTAAAAGCTCATTAAAATCACCTGGCTCTGACTCAAGTAAAATAAAATCATCAAATTCTTTTATATCACTTGCGCCATTGTCCATAGCTATCTCCATAATTTCATCATCCAAATCACTTTTTTCAATGGTAATGATACCTTTTTTATCAAACATCCAAGCTACGCAGCCACTCTCACCCATGCTTCCACTATTTTTGGAAAAAGCATGTCTTATGCTTGCAACTGTTCTATTTTTGTTGTCTGTTAGGCATTCTACCATTATGGCTACCCCGTTTGGCCCATAACCTTCATAAGTTATTTCATCATAATGAACGCCTTGAAGGTTACCTGTTGCTTTATCTATTGCTCGTTGTATATTTGATGCAGGCATGGAGACTGCTTTTGCTCTTTCAACAGCAAGTCTGAGTGCAGCATTTGCTTCAAGGTCACCACCACCGGATCTAGCTGCTGTGGTAATATCTTTAATAGCTTTTGTAAAAGTTTTACCTTTTATGGCATCTTGTTTTGCCTTGACATGTTTTATTTTTGACCATTTATTGTGACCGGACATTTACTTCCTTTATAAATTTGGACTGATTATACACAATAAATCTTTAAAATATTGTAAATTTTATAATAAACTTGTTACAATACGATAAAACAAGAGAAGGAATAATATTGCAAATAAAAAGAGTAAAACAGGCAATAGAGGATATAAAATCGGGTAAAATGGTTATCATGGTGGATGATGAGGATAGAGAAAATGAAGGAGACTTAGTGTATGCTGGAACTTTTTCTACTCCTGAAAAAGTTAATTTTATGGCAAGTTATGCAAAAGGTCTTATATGTGTTTCTGTTTCAAAAGAAATATCAGATAGATTAAATCTCTCACCAATGGTCAGTAACAATGACTCTCAGCATGAGACTGCTTTTACAGTAACTGTTGATGCGAGAGAGTGTACAACAGGAATTTCTGCTTATGAGAGAGATATGACTATAAAAGTACTATCTGATTATAATTCTAAAGCACATGACTTGGTAAGACCGGGACATATTTTTCCACTTATCGCAAAAGAGGGTGGTGTGCTTGTAAGGACTGGCCATACCGAAGGATCTATAGATATATGTAAAATGGCAGGGGTTTCACAAGTAGCAGTTATTTGTGAAATTATGAAAGATGATGGCAGAATGGCCAGGCGAAATGATTTGGAAATTTTTGCAAAAGAACATGGCTTAAACATTGTATACATATCAGATTTGGTTGAATATAGATTGCAAAATGAATCTCTCGTAAGAGAAATAGCTGAAGCGAGAGTTGATTTTTTAGGAAGCGAAGTGAAGAAGATTGATTATATTGACCACAGAGATTCTCATCATATCGTGTATCAATTTGGCTTACTGAAAGAAACATCAAATGTCAGATTTCAAAATATAGGTTTAGATATTTCATTGTTATCAAATGCCAATAAATATAATAATCTAATAAATTCCATAAAATATTTGCAAAAAAATGGAGGCTTGCTTATATTTTTAGAAAAAGAAGAGCATAAAAATCCTTATATGAAAGAGTATGGTATAGGAGCTGGGATACTCAAAGATATGGGGGTGAAAAATATAAGATTACTTGTTGGTAAAAAAGGTGTAGAATTTGTAGGTCTTAGTGGTTTTGGTTTAAATGTGGAAAAAGAGATAGAGATTGGCTCATAAGTGAAAATAAGGGTTTATTACGAAGATACTGATGCAGGTGGTATCGTTTATCACAGTAAATATATAAATTTTTGTGAAAGAGCAAGAAGCGAACTTCTTTTTCAAAAAGGATTATCACCCAAAAATGGTAACTCTTTTTTTGTCGTAAGAGATTTAAATGCAAGATTTTATAAAAGTGCAACTCTTGGTGAAATACTTGAAGTTGTTACTAAAATTGATAAAATCAATAAAGTCAGTATGGATTTGATACAAGAAATTTATAATGCAAAACAGGCACTAATTTTTAAAATGAATATTAAATTGGTATATATAAAAAATTCAAAACCTTCCAAAATGGATGAAAATATTCTTATGATTTTAAAAACATATTTTGAAGGTCCATAACAGACCTTCAAAATTCTTTACTGGTTTTTTAGACCTCTTGCTCCTAAATTTCCATATCTATGGTAGCTATGGGAAATACTTTGTTCTTGAAGATAATTTAAAAGCTCAAGCCTTCCTTCCATCATTGGCTTTTGTCTAACTATAAAAGTTGAGCTTTTTGCTGCTTTGTCAAAAATAAAATCTGATACTTTTTTTATATCCGAATATATAACTCTATCAACATCTTTGAAACATTTGCTAAATTCTATATCGTTCTGTTTTAGACAAATATCATTACTCTTTAAAAATGATTCCTTTTGTTCAAAAAGAAAAGTCGCAACATCACTCATTTTATCATCTATACTTATGTGCAACGAAACACCACATATCTGAGCTGCAAAAATTCTGCTGAAGACTTCAAAAAGATTATCATTTTTACTAACTCTTAGTGCAACCTTTTTTAATGGCAAATATCTAAAGATATTATCTTCACCTCTTAATTTAAAATAATCTTTTTCTATCTTAAATTCTTTGTTATAATTTTCAATATAATTATAAACAGAAATTTTTAATTTATTAAAATCATTTAAAAATTTTGGGTAATTGTTTTGATTTGTGTCTCTTATCCATTTTTCCATTAAATTGATTATACTATTTTGCGAATTTGTTACCATAATGGGTTCTGAAAGTTCTTCAAAATCCATAAATTGAGTTATGTAATTATATGTACCCACTTTTCTTCCGGCTCCTATAGCGGATTTGCCCATTCCTCCAAAAGGTTGTCTAAGCACTATAGCACCGGTTGTACTTCTGTTTATGTATAAATTACCAGCTTTTATATGTTCTTTCCAATAAGAAATCTCTCTGTCATCTAATGATTCTAATCCAGAGGTTAATCCATATCCGGTTTTATTTACCAGTTCAACTGCATGTTCTAAATTATTTGCTTTCATTACAGACAAGACAGGGCCAAAAAGTTCATTCATGTGACAGAAACTACCGTCTTTGACACCCCATATAATTGCCGGTTTTAACATATATTCATTCTCATCGGTAAATTCGGGTTTTAGTGCCCAGCTTTCACCGTCGCGCAATGAATCTATGGCCTTTTTTAAATTTCCTCCTATGGGATTTGCCAAAGTACCTATCTTGTTTACAAAGTTCCAAACAGAGCCGACTTCCATACTTTTTGCAGCATCAACCAGTGAGGATTTAAAGTTTTCATCATTATATAATTCTTCTTCTAAAATCAAAAGAGATGTTGCAGAACATTTTTGTCCGCTATTGGAAAAAGCGGAGTGTATAACATTTTTGATGGCTTGTTCGCGGTCAGACATCGCAGTAACGATTGTTGCATCTTTTCCACCTGTTTCTGCCGCTAAAAAGAGGTTTGCTTTTGCTTTTAGCATCATTTTGGCAGTATCTTCACCACCAGTTAATATAACAAAGTCAATATTTTCGTCAGTTATAAGATTTTCTCCGGCTAATTGGCCGGGACATGGTAGGTATTGAAGAGTGTTTTTGCTTATTCCGGCATCCCAAAAACATTTACAAAGCTCATAAGCTGTGAGTGCTGCTGAACTTGCTGGTTTCAAGATAGCACAATTACCTGCGGCTAAAGTTGCAGCAATTCCACCAAGAGGTATAGCTATTGGAAAATTCCAAGGAGGAACAATAACGCCAACCCCTTTGCCTCTAAATTTTAGATTTTTATAATTTTCAAAGTATCTGCTTGCATGAGAATAAAATTCTAAAAAATCTATTGCTTCACTTACTTCAACATCACTTTCTGTAAAAACCTTTCCGACTTCCGCAGCAGCAATACCTATAAGATCACCCCTTCTTTTTCTAACTACTTTTGCAACATCACAAAGAATTTTATGTCTTTGCTTATTTGTCAAATCTCTCCATCCATCAGGATCATTTTTTGCTACTTTTGCAGCCTTTTTCAAATCTTGTGCATTTGCCAAAACAAATTCTCCAACTATTATTTTATCTTTTAATTGTGACTTGTCCATAGCTTTTTGTGTATCTCTTTCTTGTGTTAATTCTTCGTTTTCAACAACGATAGGCACGAGTGGTATTTTATCTTTTTCACTTTTCATCCACTTTGTACGAATATTTTTTGCCCATATTTTATTGTTGGGAAGTATAAAATCAGTATCAGATTCATTTTTAAAAATACCGGTTTCATAGCTACTATTTTTAAAATTATCCCAATTTTCATTTAATCTGTCTTGCTTTCTTTTACTACCGATAAATAAATTATCAATATTGTCAAATGATGCTATAAATTTTTCTTTTAACATATTCCAATCAGGTGAATTTACTTTTAAACCGAATGAATACCTTATGAAGTTCTCTTTCCCGGTATTTTCATCTAACCTTCTAACAAGATAAGCAATAGCATTTGTAAATTGTTCTTTTTTAGCCGTGGGTGCATAAAGAATGATATTCGTGCTTATCTCTTTTATAGCAAGCCTGGAAGACTCACTCATACCTTCTAACATTTCCATTGTATAATAATCAATAACCCCATATTCTTTTGCCAATTCATAACCGTATGCCTGTTCAAAAAGATTATGAGAAGCGATACCTAAATGAGTATATTGAATATGTTCTTTTCGCATTCCGTATTCTGTCATTATTTTAAAGTTGCTATCGGTATCAATTTTTTTAGTGTATGGTGTCGTTGCCCATCCCTTAAGTCCGGCTTCAGTCTCTTCCATTTCCATATTTGCACCTTTTACCAATCGCATTTTAAGAGGTGCTCCTCCGTTTTTAACTCTTTTTTTGGAAAATTCTATCAATTTTTTTTGCCATAGATGAGAATCTGGAAGATAAGCTTGAAATACAATTCCCGCTTTAAAATCTTTAAATTCAGGTTTGCTTAATGTTCTTGTAAAAGCATGATAAGTTAAAGAAAGGTCACGATACTCTTCCATATCCAAATTGATAAATTTATTTTCGTCTTCACCTTTGTCATTCTTGCAACTATATTTTTTAGCTTGAGAAAATACTCTACTTAGTTTATTTACCAATTTTTCAACGGTATCCTCATAAGACAGAGGATTGATTTGAGAAAAAAGAGTTGAGATTTTTATAGATATATAATCAACATTAGGATTTGTTAAAAGAGTTAAATACTTTTGCATTCTTGACTCAGCTTCTTCTTCTCCTAAAACTATTTCACCAATCAAATTTATATTAACCTTAGTTCCTTCTTTTGCCCTTTTTTGCAGATGTGTATTAAAAATATCATCTTCACCTTTTATGACAACTGTTTTTGTGTCATTTCTGATATTATTGATAAAAAGAGGAATTGAAGCATCAGGTATATAAATACCTATCTTTAAAAATATAAAAATTAAAAATCTCTCATAAGTTGTAAAAAAAGAAGCCATACCATACTTATCAAAAAGATATTTTATTTGATTTGCAACTCTTTTGTTATTTTTACTTCTGAAACTTTGGTCCATAAGTTCGATTAAAAAAACTTTGTCTTTGGGATGATTAAGCATTTTATTCATTTTAATATGAAATTTTTTATCAAAGTCACTTACTAACTCATCTGCTCTTCGCTGCCAAGTTTCAGCCAAAAAAATAGCACGATTTATAATAACTTTATTTTTCAACATAATTTTTCCTCAATTTTAATTTATTTTAAAGTATATTTGAGTATCTTTGTTGTGTATATTTAGATACAACTTAAGATACCCTCTCTCAAACAGAGGGTATCTACCTATCTTTTCTTTCCTAAATATGCCTCTTGAATTATTTTTGAGTTAAGTAATTTTTCACTGCTTCCCTCAAAAGAAATTTTTCCAAGTTCTAAAACATATCCACGATCAGCTAACTTTAGAGCAGCTTTCGCATTTTGTTCAACTAATAGTACTGTAACACCGGATTTACTTATCTCTTTTATGGCTTTAAATATAACCTTTACTAAAACAGGGGCAAGACCAAGACTAGGTTCATCCAATATAAGTAATTTTGGCTTACTCATGATAGAGCGACCAATTGCTAACATTTGTTGTTCTCCTCCACTGAGTGTACCGGCTAATTGTTTTTTTCTCTCTTTTAAACGAGGCAATATATCATATATCCATTCTAAAGTCTCTTTATCATAGTTTTTAAGAGTATATGCTCCCATCAAAAGATTTTCTTCTACACTAAGTGTTCCAAATACTCTTCTGCCCTCAGGAGAATGGCTCATTCCCAAAGAAACAATATTGTATGCAGGTGTTTTGGTAATATCATTTTTATCAAATATAATTTTTCCAGAATTTGCTCTTAATAACCCGCTTATAGTGCGTAAAGTTGTTGTCTTTCCTGCACCGTTGGCACCGAGAATTGCTACAACTTCTCCACTATTTACAAGTAAATTTATACCTTTAATCGCTTTTATAGCCCCATAATTTACATGTAAATCTCTTATTTCCAATAATATTTTATCCTGGCTCATTCTTCATCCTCATCGCTTCCGATATATGCTTCTATGACTTTAGGATCACTTTGTATCCTTGAGGGTTCGCCCTCACTAATTTTGGCACCAAAATTTATAACCGTGATGTATTCACATAAGCTCATAACCATATCCATGTCATGTTCAATCATTAAGATAGTAACTCCTAGATCTCTGATTTTTCTGATAGTTTTGCTTAGTTCAATTGTTTCATTTTCATTAAGTCCGGCCGCAGGTTCATCTAAAATCAATAGTTTCGGTTCTGCCGCTAAAGCTCTTGCTATCTCGATTCTTCTTTGTATTCCATAAGATAAGTCTCCGGCAGGTTTGGCTGCATATTCACTTAAATTGAAAAATTCCATATATTCTCCAACTTTTAGCCAATTTGTCATTTCGTCTTTTTTCATAGAAGGTGTATGTATGATGCCGTTATACCATTTTTGATTTGATTTTGTGTGACGACCGGACATAATATTTTCTGCAACACTCATTTCAGAAAAAAGTCTTATCGTTTGAAAAGTTCTCAAAATTCCCATCTCGGCTATTTTATAAGGAGGAGCTTTGTTTATCTTTTTATTTTCAAATACAATTTCTCCTTTTTCAGGAGTATAAATACCGGTGATACAGTTAAATAATGTAGTTTTTCCTGCCCCATTTGGTCCGATAATTCCGTAAATTTGCCCGGTTTTTACTTTCATAGATAGTGAATCTATAGCTACTAAGCCATGAAAAAACTTTGATAGATTTTTGATTTCCAAAAGATACTTACTCACTTCGTATCCTTTATGAGAAATTTTGGAATATTGCCAAATTTAACAGGCCAAATTCCACGAGGTCTTAAAATCATGGTTAAAATCATAGCTATTCCGAAAACCAAATACCTTGCCGTTTGGAATTCTCTAAAAATTTCAGGTAGAACAAACATAACAAAAGTACCTATCAATACTCCAGGTAGTGAAGCAGAACCACCGACTAATACAATAGTGAAGAACATAATGGATTGAACTACATTAAATGCTTCTGGTGATACGGCTGAGTATTGAACCGCAAACATGCTTCCGGCAGCTCCGGCTATACCTGAGCCTAATGCGAAAGCATATAATTTATAATACCTGACATTGATACCCATACTTTCCGCTGCTATAGTATCTTTGTTAATGTAAAACATAGCTCTACCGTATTTGCTATTGTCAAGATTTTTTAGAATAAAAAGAGTAAGTATAAGTAAAATGAAAGACATGTAATAAACTGCCATTTGAGACATAAACTCTATGCCGAATATTTTAACAACATCTATGCCAAAGATACCATTTGGGCCGCCTGTTAAACCAAAGATATTGTTTTGTAAAATTTGTATAAATATAATATTAAAACCGATTGTAGCGACTAAAAGATAATCACCTTTTAAATGAATAATAGGTGCTATTAATATAATAGATATGATAAAAGCAACTAATATAGCAGGAATAAAAGTATATATTATAGGCACACCAAAATGAACATTTAATATTGCGGTAGTATAAGCCCCAAGCCCAAAAAAGACTGCATGCCCCATTTGAAATGCACCGGCTCTTCCAAGAATTATATCTTGAGATAAAGCTACGACTGCATATATCAAAAATGTTGTACCCACAGCTAACCACGCAGAATTTAAAATCAAAGGAAGAAATCCTACTATTATCAAAAAAGCTATTGCCATTTTATATGTTTGTCTCATTATACTTTCTCCGCTATAGTTTCGCCTAATATCCCAGTTGGTCTAAATATCAATATAATAACCAATAAAGAAAAGGTAAATGTTTCTGCCCAGGCACTTGAAATATACCCGCTTATCATAGAATTAAACAGTCCTAATAATATACCTCCAAGCATTGCTCCGGGAATATTTCCTATTCCACCCATGATTGCAGCAACGAAAGCATTTAAGCCATACATCCAGCCCATATCAAATGTTATTCCTCTATAGTTTATACCTATAAATAACCCAGCTACCGCACCAAGAGCTGAACCGATTATAAATATAATCATAATAACTCTGTTTACATTGATTCCCATAAGCTTTGCGGCATCTTGATCAATAGCAGATGCACGAATCGCCGTTCCCATTTTTGTCTTATTGATAAAAATATACAATGCTATCATAAGAACAGCAGATACTCCCATAATCATAACTTGTGTAAAGGTAAAGACTACTCCGTGTAAAGTCCAAATTGTTGATGGAAATAAATTTGATGGAAAGATTTTCATATTTGGTCCCCAAATCAACATTATGGTATTTTCTATAACAAGACTGGCTCCCAATGCCGAAACTACTGCACTCAATCTCGGTGCTTGTCTTAAAGGTCTATAAGCAAGGCGTTCAAGAAGAACACCAACTACCGCAACAAGAATTGCAGTGATGACAAAAACACTTAATATTAACAATATTGATGTTTTTCCTCCGCTAAAGATTTGTGTATAGATGGTAAGTCCAGCAAAGGCAGAGAGGGCCACGAGATCTCCGTGAGCAAAGTTAATCAACTTCATTACTCCGTAAACCATCGTGTAACCCAGCGCAACCAATGCATATAAACTTCCTACTGTTAAACCGTTAACAAGTTGCTGTAGAAATATATCCATAGTTTTTCTTTATAATTTATTTGTAAACTATTTTATAACTTCCATTTGCCCGAACTTCATAAGTCATATATCCTCCTCCAATTCTCTCGCCATTACTTTTAAATGTAACCGGTCCTGTTATACCCGGAAAGTTTTTTAGATGATGAAGATAATTAGAGATTGTTTTAGTATCAAGACTTTTTGTTTGTTTGACTGCATATAAAATTGCTCTCAACCCATCAACATTTAACAAAGTCCAGATAGAAGCTGGCATTATCCCATATTTCGCCTTGTAGTCTTTCAAAAATTTCTTAGCACTATCATAAGGAAGCAAACCTGGAGTCGGTACATTAATAATATATGCTCCTTTTGCACTATTTCCAGCTAATTTAAAAAAGTCCGGATTATCATTTGAGTCACCGCCTACAAAAGCGGCTTTTATACCAAGTTGAACTTGTTGCGCCCTTAAGAGTCCACCGTCATTGTAATATCCACTAAAGTAAATTACATCTGGATTTAAAGATTTAATTTTTGTTAAAACCGCTGTAAAATTTTGAGTACCTGATCTAATCTTACCTCTGTAAATTATATTACCGTTTAGTGCTTTGATTGCCTTTGCTGTAGCATCAGCCAATCCTGTTGCATAACTTGAATAATCAGATAATATCGCAATTCTTTTATATCGTTTGTGCTTAACAAGATATTTTGCTGTAAATTCAGCTTCGGCACTATTTGGAAATGAATTTCTAAAAAAAGTCCAATATTTATGTTTTGTCAAAGCATCACTTGTACCATCACTTGTTTGCAATACCTTATTTCTGTAATATGTTGTTTGAGCAGCTTGTGTCGCAGTAGAAGTATATGAGCCTATAACCGCCATCACTCCATCATCAACCAATCTTCTTGCACATATTGCAGCTACTTGAGCTGAGCCTTGATCATCACAACTAATAACTTTAATTTTTTTGCCAAGTATCCCACCGTTTGCATTGTATTGTTGGACTATAAGCTTAACTCCATTATCTATACTTTGACCCTCATTGGCATATTTACCGGTTATCGGGGCTTGTACGCCTATTTTGATAACATTTGCAGCATTTAACGCTGTAACTAAAGCTGAACAAACTACAATTGATGCAGCGAGTTTTGGTAATACTCTTTTCATGTAATTTCCTTTATTATTAAACTTGAAAAATCAATATCTCAAGCATAAGAAAAAAGCCTAAATCATTTTTAAACCGGAATTTTGCAATAAAAAGTACTAATTTAATACGAAATTAAAGTTAAACCCTTTCAATGATATAAGCACCGATGGACCATTCCCCAATAGATTTAATTTGATGGATTTCGCCATTTGCAAATTTAGATTTTAAATTTGGAAACTTTCTAACTACCTCATTAAAGCTATTTATTATAAGGGGAATTCTCGCATTTAATTTTTTTCTAGCGGTGTATGATAAATCGGAATAAAATGCTAAAATACCATAGTTTAATGAAGAGTTATCTTTTTTAGATGTATTAAGCATTTTGCAAATTCTTTCTATTTCATATGTATATTCGCTTTTGACATTTCTTATTCCGTTTTTTATAGAGATAATGGCTCTAGAAGTGGAGTCATTATCATTTTTATGTTCAATTCTATCATCTAATGTTATAGAAAATATTCCTTGCGGAATAGAGTTTTTTTGCATGTATTCTCTAAAAGCACCTCTGTCTTCAAGTGAACATCTTAATATATCCTCTATGGTTGCATCTATGAAAATTTCCGGAGCATTTTTTATCTTGGCTATTTCTTGTGCAATATGTATAGTTATCATCTTTTGTGGTCCATGTGATAAGTAAAGTCTATTATTTGTCCAAAAAAGAAAATTATTTTTTGCCTCTTTTATTCCTTTTAATACAGCATTAACTATTGCTGTCTGAGTTGGAAAATTAGTCACAATAATTCTCCTCAACTTCATCTATAATGCCACTTTCATATAAAATATCTTCAATAAGTTTATTTTTAGATATTTTAATTGATGAAGATAGCTTCTCTAATGCTTTATTAAGTTTTGCATCAATTTTGATACTGAGCTGAGTAACTTCTCTCTTATTTTTATTTTTTTTAATAACATTTTTAATAACATTTTGATCAAATCTTTGTTTTGCCAAATTATATTCCTAATAATTTTTAGTATTACTAAAAGTATTACTAAAAAAGTTATATAAGTA
>WFMT01000031.1 GCA_015488975.1 Campylobacteraceae bacterium
ATCTAATGTTAGAATACTCCATGATATTTGAGTTTGCAAAATTGATGCTAGTTGCATATGGCACAACATAAACTTCATCATTGTCATCTAAATATTTTTCTATTTTTCTATTCATCTTTCCAGGTTCAAGAAATTTTGACGAGATTATGACCATATCATAGTTTTTACTAGAGGGTTGCATCCCAAGATACCAATTCTTTTCAAACTCATTTTTTAAGGTGCTAACTTGACTTGCATCTCCGATGATGAGCACTCGTCTTTTAAAAAATGAAAAACTGTAAATAACTCTTTTTATCAGTCTTTTGGCGACAGGAAGCAGCAATATAGCAAACAGAAAATAAAGTGTGATAAAAAGGCGGGAATATTCCAAAGAGTTTTTTTGCAAAGTTAAAAGCGCCAAGACTATAAAATAAGCTAAAAAAAGTGACTTTATCATCTTGTATGTTTCTTGCCAAAAATCATATCGCAGAGTATAAATTTTTTCGTAAAATATAATGGCGATAGCAATGATAATGACAAATAAAAACCTTTGTAACGAAAGCTCATTAAATACAGGGATGTATGTAGCATTAAGCTCAACTCTTGCATATTCGGTAAGATAAAAAATACCTATGAGTAAAATGATATCAATAATAATACAATTTAAAAGATATTCTTTCATACATTACCACCAAGATTACATATATTTTTAACAAAGCCTTTACTGTATATAACTATAAAATTATCCTTGTAAAAAGCTCTATTGTCAGCTATAATAAGATCGTATCTATTCTCTTTCGTACAAATATATTGAGCGTTATCCGGTTACGCAGTGAGCGGATAACTTTTGAATCAATACTATTTATATTCAATACTTTTTCAAATGTAACACTGTCTAAGCTGACTATAGCAAAAGCTTTATTGAATACTTTTAAAATATTTCCAAGTTTATAATTCTACTATATTTTTCATTATCGCTGCTAAAACTGTTGTCTGACACCTCAATAAATTGGTTAATTGCACCTTTTCGTAGTTGTTGCCCTGACTTCTTTATTGTAAGCTATTGCAAGCAATATTATGTCCTTTCCCAAAGCCAATATTTTTGTTTAAAATATATAGCGAGTATTTACAAACTACCTACAAAAAGATTGCAAAGAAGCCGTTGGAGCGTTATTAATGATGATGAGTTTCTTTTTCTATTTCTAAAGACAAAAAACTCTCTATTGCTTTTGTGAGTATCTCTATGTCTTCATTGTGCGTGACGATGCTCACGCTTGCTATTTTCATATATTGAACAATAGTTTTACGTTTTTATAGACCCTTATTTAATAGAAGATTTTTCTTGTATACTATAATTCATTTGCTTCTTATATTTCTATTATTTTAAAATTATTATGTTTGCAAATCAGACCAAATAAACGCTCTGTTGCATGGGCCATAGTTCCATCTACTTGCCCTTCTTCTGGGGCAAAAGCATCTTGATCTAAATTTTCGGTTAATAATTTTAGAGCCTTAGGTTTAAACCAAAACATTGAACCAGCAGGGAAATTAAAATTTTTAGGTATATTTATATTTGCTTTTTTAGCAAATGATTTTATATTGTACTCATTTGAACCTATCCAGTCGTTATAAGACAAGGAATTTCCTTTTGCTACCACTATGCCATTGCTGTTTTCATCAAGTAGTTTTTTTGCCTTTTGTACACGTTTTTTAGAACCAATTAAGCTTTGAACCAAATGATCACGCCATATATCCCCATCTATTCGATGAAAAGATTTTTTAGAATGAAGTTTACATATGTATTTATAGTCTTTATCTTCAATAGTCCTATATATTTCTAGAAAAGGCAGAATATCTCGGCCTCTATTTTCTAGGCATACGATAAAAGCTTTAGGAAACTCATTTCTTATATTGTTTAAGCTGTCAAAGTCTATATTTTGGTTTACATTTATATATAAATCAAAATTATTTCCTATATTAGAAAGATATTGTTTTAATTCTTCCCATACATCAGGATAGTAAAGATGAATTATGACTGCCGTTGTGTTTAAAGTAATAAAATCTTTTATCTCTTTAAGATTATTAAAATTTAAGGTATCTTTATAGCTTGTTAGAATTTGATGTGTTTTCTCTAAGTACCCATATCCAAACTTCTGATCTGGTTCTAAATATGCACCTTCACCCCATTCATTCCAAGCATTGATAAAAATAAGTCTTTCATCACCTTCAAAAACTTCATCAGTGTATTTACATAAATAGCGCAACCAGGTTGCGTATAAATCTGGTGTAGCACCATGGATAGTCGTACCTCTACCAGGTTTCCTAGCCTCATTGTCCCAACCCGGGCATAATGAACGAAATTTCTTATATTTTGGTCTACTGATAGATTGGCTGTATTTAATGGCATTAGAATAGCTCCGAATTTCACCTTCGTAATAATCATTATATATATTTAGGCTCTCATTGATTATTTTTAAAGGAAAAGAATTAGGTGCAAACTCAGTTGCTGCGTCAAAGCCAATTGTTTTGGGATCGATATGTTCAAAAGCATGAGTCAAAACTAGATATATTTCACCTATGCCATTATTTAGACACCATCTCCTCCACCTTTCTGAGCTTGCTTTAATATCTGGAAAATCAGACGGCCTGTAAATCATAAGAAGTGGCTTTCCATCCACTCTTATATATCTTTTGTCTTTAAACATTTTAGATATTTCTTTGATGAATTCAAGATCATCTTCATCACTGTGCTTCTGCTGTAATAAAATATCTTGGTCTTGACCATCCCATCTTTTTGTCCAATTCTCATTTGCCCAGTTTATGCAAAATGGAAAGTCTAAGTTTTTATTTTCTAAATACGCATTAAGCGGCTTTTCCAAAACTCGCCGACCATTAAACCAATAATAATGAAAACAAAAACCAAAAATACCATAATTTTTTGCTAATTCAACCTGTCTTTTTTGAATTTCTGGTAATCTTAAATCATAATATCCTAACTCGCCCGGTAAGCGAGGTTGATAATGTCCTTCAAACTGCGGAAGTGCTTTTGCGACATTCGTCCATTCTGTAAAACCTTTTCCCCACCATTCATCATTTTCTTTTATTGGATGAAATTGAGGAAGATAAAAAGCTATTGCTTTAATATCTGTAGCAGAATGCATATGTTTTTTAAAGGGAATATTTTCTTTTTTATTGTTATTTTGATGAAAAATATAGTTAAAATAATCTGTTACACATGAACCTTCCCTCGCCATTTGACTATTGTTATGTCTCGGAATTTGCTTAGAGCTATTTTTTATTTTTTCATATAAAAAACGATAATTACCATTTTTTATATGGTGTAAAATTCTTTTAATATTATGTTTTGTTAACTTTTTTTGCATTATTTTATCTTTTATCCTAGCTTATAAAATAGTTTATTATTTTATAACTTTTCTTATTTTTAATATTATTTAACTCTTGTTTTAAATCATTTATCTGAATTTCTTGAAATTCCATAACTCTAACTTTTTTTTGCATCTCGGTATTTAAGCTTTGTATATGCAATGACATTTCGTGTACAGTATGTTCATAATTTTTTATGACACTTGATTGGGCATTGATGCCATCTTTTAAACTTTGTGTATGTAATGACATTTCGTGTACAGTATGTTCATAATTTTTTATGACACTTGATTGAGCATTGATGCCATCTTTTAAACTTTTTTCATGTTTTAACATCTCTTGTACTAGAATTTTTTGTTCATCATACTTTTTTTGTAAATCTTCACAGTTTTGAGAGTTATTTCCTCTTAAATAAAAAAAAGAAACATATTGTTCATATTTTGACCTAGAAGTGTCAAGACTATTTTTGTACTCGATATTTTCATTATTCTGAGATAACAGATAAAGACATTCTATTGAATTTTTAATAAAATCTGGCACATTGTTTAAGTTTTGTTTTTTTTCATTGTTATGTTTTAAATCTTTGTTTAAAAATATTTTTATGTCTTGCATCTTTTTGGTTAAAGAAAAATGAAGTAATAAAAAATTTTCTATCCTTTGCAAACTTGCTTGTGGTTTAATAAGTAGGTTATCGTATTCTACAAAAACTCTCTTATATGGCCTTGAATAGAATTCTGCATATAAAAGATACTTTGACCATAATAATAAAGATTTATTTTCTTTAAAGTTATTACGTTTTAGCAAAGAATCATGAACTTCATGTGGAAACCTTAAAGGAATAATTATTTTTATAGATATATGGAGGTCTTTAAATATTTTTTCCCAGAATGGAAAAAGAATACACATACGAGGATCTTTAATTCCAAAAATATTTTTATCTTTATAATCATTTAAGATAATTTTTTTTGCCTCACTGTATAAAGGTTGAATCGATTCGCTATTTTGCCAGTTTTTTTCAAAAATATTTACATCATCCCAACTACTGTTTAAGGTTGACAATATTTTCCATTCATTAAATGTTGATATGTTTTGATTTTCAAAATAACCCTTAGGATTATCTGCATTGGCTTGTAGCAATTCGTTGCCCATGCTTATGCCAAGTAAATCTAAAACTCCTGCTAAAGCAGAAGTACCGCTTCTGTGCATTCCTAAAATCAATATACATGTTTGTTGCATTTTTATCTACCTATCATTTTTGCTGTAAATATTTTCAGTACATAGTAAATCGGCTTTATCAAAATCATCTAGGGTATGTTTTTTGTACCTTTTAAACGAAGATGGTAATTGAAATATACTAGTTACATATTTATCTATAACTGTATCGGACAGTCCCATAAATAAAAATATATCCCTTATAGAACGCTGACTTTCTTGACACAAATGATCAAAATCAAGTAAATAAATATTCTCTGGATACAATCGTGTAAGCTTTTGCATCCTTTTATGTACTTTGCACCAGTACTTCAAAGCGTTTTTTGGAGTGATTTCAACATGTTCTTCATTTAAAAAAATATCTCCGAAAATTTTAAGTTGATTTTGGTTGGAAGAGTATGCCATATCTAATCCATTACGATAGACATAAATAAATTTTAACTTTGGAGAAAACTTTAAAAATCTATCTATCACAAGGTGTGTATTTGGTTCTTTCCATCCCCAGAGAGTATGTTTCTCTAACTTAACCGTTTGCAAAAACTTTATACGTTCCAATAACCACTCTTCTGAATGCTGAGGGTTATCATTATGTGCTAATTTTCTTAAAAATCTTAGTTCGTCCACATTAAGAACTTCATCACCTGCAAGAATTTTATAAAATAGTTTAACTCTATGTATAAATTCATCTTCAGTAAGTATAAAAATATCCTTTCTTTTAAAAAGTAGCGTATAAAGTAGATTGTCATTGGCTTCATTTAAGTCATAGCCCATAAAAAACCCTAGTTTCTTAAAAAGCTGTGCTACTGCTCGTGTACCACTCCCTCCTAGTCCTCCTATGGCCACCGTGGGATGATGATATTTAAATGACATCCAAAGATCCTTCTTGTATGAAAGTTACTATACCGGCACTAAGTGTTTTGTCTGTATTTGGAGAGACTTTAAACATATATGCATCAAGGACTCTGTGAAGCTGTGTTTGTGTTAAAATATCAAATGTTCCTGCGTTTATGAAATAAGCTCCTTCCCCTAGATTACATTTAAAAGACCATTTCATATTATAAACCTTACCGCCTATAACTGGCACACCTTCCTTAGTTCCATTGTGTGGATATTGTCCGCCACCAAGCACTATACCTGTTGCAGTCTTGATATTCATTCCAAGACGTACATTTGTAAAATTTTGATTATACTTAACCTTGTAACAATATTCATACACTTCACCACTTTTTAAAATATTAACCTCTTTACCTTGAGTATTTTGAATTACAAAATCATACAATCTCGCTCCTTCTTCTGCGTAACTAATGATTGATTTTGACTTTACAGAAGAATTAAATGACTCTTCTGTTTTCAAGATTTCTTGAATAACTTTTTTTCCTATTTTGTTTTTTATCTCTTTTTTCTGTAAAACTTCAAATTCTCTTTGAATTGAGTCTTTATCCACTTCTTGCTTATTTGCATATTTTACATAGAGTCCAGTAACTAGTTTTGGGTTGCCTTCAATAACTTTTTTTCCACGGCTAAGCCAAATAGCACGTGAACAAAAATTTACTATTTGTCCTTCATTATGACTCACAAAAAGAATTGTCGCTCCACTCTTTCGTATTGCTTCCATTTTGGAGAAACATTTTCTTTGAAATGCTACATCACCTACGGCAAGAGCTTCATCCACTATTAGTATGTCTGGTTCTATGTTTATAGCAACGGCAAAGCTTAGTCTTGACTTCATACCGTCACTGTAATTTTTGCTAGGTTGATAGATAAACTCTCCAAGCTCTGCAAAATCAAGTATCTCTTGAAGCTTTTCGTCCGTTTCTTGTTTCGACATCCCATTTATAGATGTGTTTAGATAAATATTTTCTATACCATTCATCTCAGGGTTGAAACCAGCACCAAGTTCGAGAATGGAAGATATTTTTCCATGAGCTCTCACACTTCCTTCCGATGGCATTACTACTCCCGTAAGTATCTTAAGCAGTGTTGATTTCCCGCTTCCGTTTCTTCCGATAATCCCTACAGTTTCGCCTTTTTTTATCTCGAAACTCACATCTTTTAAGGCATAAAAATCCTCATGATATTTTTTGCCAAAAACGCTTAAAGCTTCTTTGAGTCTGTCTAGAGGTTCTTTATAGAGTCTATACTTTTTACTGAGATGATATGCTTGTATAGCTAAGCTTTTTCTCATTACAAAACATCTCCAAAGTGAGGTCGAAGCCTTTTAAAAACGATAGCACCAAAAATGCAAAAAAAAGCTGATAATCCGATATAATAAAGGGTTGCATGTTGCATCTGCCAAAACCAGCGATGGTTAATAAAACTATCTCTATATCCTTCTATAATATAATAAGCAGGATTTAATTTTACAATCCATTGATATCTTTGTGGCACCATTGTCATATTCCAAAATATTGGAGTGGCCCAAAAACCTATCTGTAGTAGTAGCGCTATAATCTGACCAATATCTTTTATAAACACCTGCATGGCAGATGTTATCCAAGATAATCCAAGAGCCAAAAACATTATACATAAGACATAATAAGGCAATTGTAACCAATATATACTAGGTTTGAACCCATATAACAAAAAGAAAAACATCAAAAATGCAAGAAGTCCAAGATGGATTAAAAATGCTGATCCCATTGGAACAAGAGGTAATATGCTTACCCTAAAAGATACTTTTTTAACGAGAAAGTCATTAGCAACAATAGCATTGCTTCCATTGTTTAATGCATCTGAAATAAAAAACCATGGAAGCATTCCTGTTGACAACCATAAAAAATAAGGCACATTGCCATGTGGTGCTGAGCGAAAACCATAAGTAAAAACTAGCCAAATTACTATAATGAAACTAAGTGGTTGTATAAATGCCCATAAAAGTCCTAAATATGAACCAAGATATTGTTTTTTAAAATCATTAATTATAAGTATTTTCAGCAGAGCTTTGTTTGCAAAAAGATGGTTCAAAAATCGATAAAATTCTTTTATATAACGCATACAATTCTATTGAGAGAGTTTTTTCAGTGATTTTGTACACTCTACTTTCATCATCCCATCTGTATACGGAGTAGGTGTCTTAAATGCTATGATAAGATTTGTATATTTATAAGTACCAAACGAAAAGACTTGTGCTGTCGTGTTTTTTGTTTTGCGTATAACGCAGTCGTTGTACTGTTCTTTTTGAATAGCATCACACGTATAACCGTTTGCAGGGGCTTTTCTTTTAAATCTTTTATCAAATGTCGGAATATTCTGACCGTTTTTTGTTAGAGTGCAGTTCGTATCTTTGGAATATTTTAGTATATAGGTATCATTAGCCATAGATACGGTAGATGATATTAGATAAGTTGCAATAATTGGCAACAAAGAGATTTTGTTCATGCTTTTACCTCCTAAATTTTTCTGTAGTATATCAAAGTAATATTAAATAATAGATAAAAATCTTTATGCATTTCAGCCTTAAAATACGAATAGCTAAAAGATATAGATTTAGTTAGTATACAGTCAAAAAGCAGATGATGCTATAGCAAAAGAAGTAGAAAAATGTTATATCAGTTTACTACAGAGGAATCAATATGCACAATAAGAAAAATATGTCCAATTCTTGGTCTGTTGTTAAATAGCATAAAATTTATGGTAGAATTTTATATAAAAATTTGGAAGAAGATCTAGAATATGAGAAGAAAAAATCAGTTTAGAAAAGCTTTTACACTCATTGAGCTTTTAGTTGTTATTGTTATTATCGCATTATTGGCATCTATAGTTGTACCAAAATTTTTCGGTAAACTCGATTTTGCAAAAGTAAAAACAGCAGAAACACAAATGAAAATGCTCTCACAGGCGCTTGATTCATTTCGATTGGATGTTGGCTACTATCCAACAACACAAGAGGGACTTAAAGTGTTATGGGTCAAACATTCATCTTTGAAAAACTGGAACGGTCCTTATCTGCCAAAACCTGTAAAAGAAGATCCTTGGGGATATCCATATCATTATAAACGACCAGGGAAAAATTCTGAGCCTTATGCTTTATATGATTTGGGTTCTGATGGAAAAG
>WFMT01000032.1 GCA_015488975.1 Campylobacteraceae bacterium
AAAGCCACCAAATTATAAAAACAAATAAGGAACATTTTGAAAAAACCAGATAATAAACTAAGAAAATTATATAATTTCTCCAATAGTTGGACAGGTACAATTATAATTGTTTTACTTGTTATATTTTTTATTGCACAGGCATTTGTTATACTAAGCGGCTCTATGAAAAGAACTTTACTTATCGGAGATCATCTGTTTGTAAAGAAATTCTCCTATGGGATACCAATACCTCATATACCTTGGCTTGAGTGGGAGGTTCTTCCTGATTTTAGGGGAGATGGACATTTGATTGATGGAGATAAACCCAAAAGAGGCGATATTGTGGTTTTTAGGTATCCTAAAAATATCAAAGTTCATTATGTAAAAAGATGTGTTGCAACAGGTGGTGATGAGATAATATATCAAGAGAAGAAACTATATATTCATTTTGCTGAAGGTAATGCCTGGATAAAAAAACATTATCCCCCGCAAAGGATATATAAAATATTGGATAAATTATGGGTATTGAATCCTTATATGCTTAAGTTTCCAGGAATCCAATATGACCCTAATGTAAATCTTTTCAGGGAAATGGTACTATATCTAAATGCAGGACAGCTTGCAATGCAACCTATGATGATTAATTCACTTCCAAAAAATAAGAATTTTATTTTTAATGCTTTTTATTACAAAGTACCTAAAGGAAGATTTTTTATGATGGGTGATAACAGGGACCACTCAAATGACAGTAGATTTTGGGGAACTGTGCCATACCGTGATATAGTCGGAAAGCCTTGGTTTATCTATTTTTCCTGGGATAAGCACTATAAGATTAGATGGGACAGAATAGGAAGAAGTGTGGATGAACTCTCTTTAAATAAAAAATTTATTGATAAATCTGTGAGTTTAAATTGATAGGAAATATGAGTTATATACAGATAATAGCTTCTATTTTGGCTTTAATGATTGCTATTATTGGTCATGAGATAATGCATGGTCTTGTTGCTTATAAATATGGTGACAATACTGCCAAGGATGCAGGAAGGCTTAGTATAAATCCAATAGTTCATATTGATTTGGTGGGAACTATTATATTGCCGGCATTACTTTTTTTTACAGGTGCTCCTTTTATGTTTGGTTGGGCAAAACCGGTTCCGATTAATATGCAGACAGTTTTAAGAAACGGTGGATACAATGGCGCAATAGCTGTTAGTTTGGCAGGCATTACATACAACTTTTTATTAGCAGTCATAGCTTCATTTGTATTTCCTTATTTCAATATATCCAGTTCTTTTGTGGGTAATTTACTCTATATGCTTATTGTATACAATGTCGTACTTGGCATTTTTAACCTCTACCCTATTCCTCCGCTTGATGGTTCTCATGCGGTTGAATTTTTTTCAAGAAAATTAGGATTTCATAAAATTGCCGATTTTTACAACAGGATTGAAAGATATGGAATGATAATATTGCTTATATTCATAGCAACACCTTTGGCAAATTTCTTTTTCTATCCAGCAATGTATATAATAGATTTATTATTAAAATAGTTTTCGGTATAATATATAAGGACAATTTGTGATAAAGATTTTTAAAAAGGATTAACTTGAAATTTTATATAGCATGTGATCATGCCGGATTTGATATAAAAGACAGTGTTATTAAAATACTTGAAGATTTTGGTAATGAAGTTGTCAATTTGGGGACAAACTCTAAAGAAAGAGTTGACTATCCGGATTTTGCTCATAAATTAAGTGAAGCTGTCTTGAAAGATAAGGGAAGTCAGGGTGTTTTGATATGTGGAACCGGTATAGGTATGAGTTTGAGTGCAAATAAACACAAAGGTATAAGAGCAGCTCTTTGCCATGATGCATATACTGCAACTATGGCAAGAGCCCATAATGATGCAAATGTTTTGTGTTTTGGTGAGAGAGTTGTGGGTCTTGGAGTTGTAAGCTCTATTGTGCAGGCATGGTGTGATACTTCTTTTGAAGGCGGCAGGCATGCCAACAGAGTTCAAAAGATAGAGTTGTAATGATTGCAACCTGGTTTATTTATACTGTTTTAATATGTATTGCTTTGTATTTGATGGTTATGATGTTTTATTTTCGTTCTTTGTTTAAAAGA
>WFMT01000033.1 GCA_015488975.1 Campylobacteraceae bacterium
TAAGTTGAGGATATACAAAATTTTCAATCTTTGCATAGAGTTTTTTATCTAACTTCTTTTTGACTTTTTCAAAAGTTTTAGTTTCAGCAATTTGATACTTAGACAATTGTGTAGTCACCTTTTTTGAAATCCTCTAATCCACTCATTAAGTTGCTCACAAGCTCTTTATCCTCTAAAATTTCATTCATTTCATCTTTTTCTACAAATTGTGATGAAGTAAGATATTGCATTGTTGCGAACTCTATAAAGTTTGAAAGATTCCTTCTTTGTCCATCTGCTGCAAGCTTTATCATATTGTAGATAGAGTCATCCACTCTCATTGTAACTGTTTTCATAATACACCACCATTGAATATTTATTATTCTAATTATATTCAATTTTATTCTTTTTGTCAAATAGTCTGACTCTCACATAACGGGGGGGGCGCAGGTGTTCAGCCCGCTTCCAAAAATCTCTGCTTAAAGTAGTAATCACTAAACTACAAATTCAATCTAATTTTATTTGATACAAACTGATGAATTAGCATTTGAATAATATTTTGATAGGGCAAACCACTCTCCAGTGCTTTTTTCTTTAACTCATAAATATCATTCTCTCCAACCCTTATAGATATAGCCTTTTTCTTTTGATTTTTGATATAAGATTGCAACTCTTTTATTCTATTATCAATATTTCCTCGACTCTTCCATTCTCCATTTTCAACACTTTGAAGTATATCAGTTTCATATTCATCTAAAGCTATCATTTAGACTCCTTTTTGTTGTATTTTTTATTCATCTTTCTTGATGGAATTATTGTTTTTAAAAATATTGATTTTTTATCTTCCACATAAGGGACAAGATAAACATAGTTTTTTATTTGAACTAAGATGATAAAAATATTTTGATTAGGATATTTTTCTTTATTTGGATGTTCTATATCATCTAATAAATTTCCATTTTCAAGTGCTAAAATTATATCTTCAAATGAAATATCTCTGCTAGCTTTAAGTATCTCATTTTTTTCAAGACTATATCTGATAGTTTTATTTTTAAACACATTAATTTCCTGACAAATTATATATACAATGTATTTTAATATTATTTAGTAAATTTGTCAAGCATTTGCATATAAAAGTTTATTTTTCTGAAAAAGTTTTGCTTCTTTTTTAAAAAGAAGGTATAAAAAAGCTTTGTATATCAAATAAGATTTAAAAAGTTAGATGACTTGTCATGAAAGGCTTTGAAAATCGGAAAACTTTTTTTTCAAAGAGTTAAAAAATGGATGATAACGCTGAGTTGAGAAATATTTGAGCCGCAGGATCAAATATTTCTCTCCAATGTCTTGTTATCCATTATAATTGACTTCTCTTAACATGTTTAAACCTTTTTCTATTTCTATAATTAAATTAGTTTTCATTCCTAACCAATCATAGTTGTAAACTCCATCAATTTTTGTAGCATTTGATAACTCATATTCATATGTTAAGTTAATTTGTTTTAGCTTAAGTTCATTTGTTAAAAATTTATCATCTAACATTTTTTGATTAACTTTTATTCCACATGCTTCATTTTCTTCAATAAAAGAATAATATTCATTTGTATCATAATAATTTCTTTCCCATCCTGAACGACCGATAATAAATATTGTAGCTATTGAGGCATATTCCTCTTGGCTTAAAGAGTTTAGATAGTTTTTTATATCGTTTGATGCCACTTGTATATTTTTTATTTCATTTACAATCTTTTCTATTGAAGTTATTGGTAATATATTTTGTCCTTTTGTTTTAAAGTATGGATAACGATTGACTTGAACTGTAAATTTTCGCTAGAAAATTTATTAGTTCCAAGATTTTGTTATACTTTCTGCCCAATCTCAAATAAAAATTCTGGTGCGAAATCTGCCCCATTTTTCCATTCAACAGTATTATGAGATATGAAAAAATCTTTAAAAAATCGCTTATCTTTAAGAGGTTCAAAAACCTCTCCAAACAATTCATCTTTTAAATCTACAGTTCTGATTTCATTATTATTAAATTTTAATTTTAACTGATAATCAGTTATATAGTTTGCTTCATTTACATGTAAAAACATTTTTTCTCCTTATGATAATGGTGGTATTTTAAGTAAAGCTTTTCTATCTTGAGCTAAGTTCCAATCTTCCATTAACTCATCTTTATGCAAGTCCAACCATTCAAAAACCATTTTTAAAGCTCTCTTTGACATTTTTCCATTTACTAAGCCTGTTTTTATATCTACAGATATTTCATAATCTTGGTAAGTTGCATGAAAGTGAGGTGGATTATGCTCTCTAAAGTTCATTGTTATAGCTATTCCATAAAATCTACTTATTTCTGGCATAAAATACTCCATATTTAAAATTAAGTATCAATTATATCCTATATTTATCTTATCAATTCTTTTTTCATTTTCTCAAACTCTTCTTTTGATAATAAACCTTTATCAAGCATATTTGCTAAATCTATAAGTTTTGCTGTCGTATCAACTTCTGTTGATTGCTTACTCTCTTTGGGCTGTGGACTTTCTTTTTGCTTTGTTTCACTTTCTATTATAGATATATCAGGTTTTGATAATTTGAAACTTACTACCGTTATAACGTTATTATCTATTTTAGCCTCAATATATCCTGGCGACTCATTACTACCAAGCATCCAAGAATTTTCTTTATCACTTATTATATTCTCAATATTTTGTTGTTTATAAAATTCAAATAATTTGATTTTAAGATTTAACCAAGATTCTTCATTTTTCATTTGAAAAGAAATAGAAAATTTATTTTCTTGTTCAATTACTTTTGTTGCTTTTTCATCATTTAAATCTTCTTTTTTTTCAATAAAAAGTAACCCAAAAACAGCAATAGGAAATATAAAGCACACAATAAACCATATAGCTGGATTTTGTTTTCTACTTTTTGCCATATTGGCACCTATAATACCCGCTATTACACCAACGATTAAATATATTAACATCGTTTCTCCAAAAAATCAATTTGTCTAATTATTAAAAAATAAAATAGACATAATCAAAATTTTATTTTATTAAAACCTTGGGTATAACGGCTGAAGATAGCCAATAAATTTCCGCTAGGTAATTTATTGGCTACTCTGTTTTGTTGTATGTCTTTAAATAATAATACTATTTATACTTAGTCAGTCCTGAAAAACCAAACAATACCCTGTTTTAAGCACTTTAAAGCCTATTGTTAGCTATAATTTCAACAATAAAAATAAGCTTAAAAGCATCAAACTCCTAAAATAGGACAATAATCTTGTCGAA
>WFMT01000034.1 GCA_015488975.1 Campylobacteraceae bacterium
AAATTCAGCAAGATAATAGCAGAGCTCTTTTATAGCATTTGGTATATTTTTATCTATATCAACTCCTGAATGACCGCCTTGTAAATCTTTTACAGATAATGCATAAACCTCATCATCCTTTTGTAAAGGTACTCTTTTATACTCTTTTTCAGCATCGATATCAATCCCACCAGCACAACCTATGTAAACTTTACCCTCTTCTTCTGTATCAAGATTTAGAATTTTTTTAGATTTAATTTTAAGATTTAAGCCATTTGCTCCAATCATTCCAATTTCTTCATCGTTGGTAAAAAGAAGTTCAATATTATTTTTTATCTGTGATAAATATAGCATCAAAGCTACTCCCATCCCGTTATCAGCACCAAGAGAAGAATCTTTAGCTTTTAAAAATCCGTTTTTTTCATACACTTCCACCTTAGGTGCTTTGCCAATACAAACCATATCATAATGAGCTTGTAAGCATAATATCGGGTTACCTTTTGTGCAAAGTATATTACCGACAGTATCAACTTCAACAAAAAATCCCTCATTTTCACAAAAATCTTTTATATAATCTTTTAGTTCATCTGTTTTCCCGGAACAATGAGCAAATGAGCAAATCTTTTTAAAAATTTCTATAACTTTCATATAAACCTCTATTGTAAAAAATCAATCAATATGTTATCATTATTCTCATGAAATACCTTTTAATATTAATAATACTTTTTTTCTTCAGTGGATGTTTATATGTAAATAATACAGGTATATCAGATAGATATTATAATGATTGTCACGAATACTACGATGCTATGGGGATATACCATAAAGTTTGCGATAAAAATCTAATAAATTTTAAAGATTTAGAGCCTACTGTTAAATGACAGATATAGATAAAATAAGACAAATAAGAGAAAAATCGCTTTTTTTTAAAAATATCGCACCCATAAGGGAGCAAATAATAAAACTTTTTGACATCAAAGATGTAAAAATAGAACTTTCTGATGCCATTAAGATAATTGCAAAAGATTTAACTTCAGTTCAAAAAGATAAGATTTATCAAATTGCCAAATCATTAAAACCCTGGAGAAAAGGACCTTTTCAAGTTTTTGATACCTTTATAGACTCCGAGTGGCAAAGCTATATCAAATACGGTCTTTTATACCCACATTTTAAACTTAAAGATAAAATTGTTGCAGATATTGGTTGCAACAACGGATATTATATGTTTAGAATGCTAAAAGAAAAACCTAAAAAAATTGTTGGATTTGATCCTTCACCTTTATTTAAAACACAATTTGATTTTATAAATCATTTTATAAAAAGTGATATTATATATGAGCTTTTAGGGGTCGAGCATATAGGAGAATATGATGAGAAGTTTGATATTATATTTTGTTTGGGAGTTTTATATCACAGGAGCGATCCTATCTCAACTTTAAAATCATTAAAAAAAGGCTTAAGAAAAGGTGGAGAATTGATACTTGATACTTTTATCATTGATGGAGAGTTTGAATATGCTTTAACTCCAAAAGACAGATACTCAAAAATACCCAATATTTACTTTATCCCTACTATAAAAGCCCTTTCAAATTGGTTGCAAAGAGCAGGTTTTAAAAAAATAGAACTTTTATGTATTAAAAAGACCGACTTAAATGAACAAAGAAAAACAAAGTGGATAGATTCACAGAGTTTAGAGAATTTTTTAGACCCAATCAATCCCAATCTAACCGTAGAAGGTTATCCTGCTCCAAAAAGAGCTTATATTAAAGCTTATCTTGATTAATCCGATATTAATAAAAAATAAGCAGGAAAAAAAATGGATGAGCAAGAGATAGAAAATGATGAACTTGATACTATAAATGAAATAATCAATAACGATGACAAATTAGTAAATTTAAATACGCACAAAAAAATAAAAAAATATTTAAGCGGCGACATAGAACTTCTCAAAGAAAACTATGCAAAAGTAAAATTAAACTGCACATCAGAAATGGCCGTAGATGAAATGGGTCTTATCCACGGAGGTTTTACTTTCGGTGCTGCTGATTTTGCTGCAATGGCTGCAGTGAATGAGCCTTATGTGGTTCTTATAGGAGCAAACAGTAAGTTTTTAGCACCGGTAAAAGTAGGTGATACAATCATATTTGAAGCACATGCCAGATTTGAGGATGCAAGAAAAAGAGAAGTTGGAGTTGTTGGCAGCATCAATGAAATAAAAGTCTTTGAAGGAACTTTTGATGCTGTAATACTGCCTGAGCATGTATTGAAACTTAAATTAAGAAGAAGTAAAAAAGTTAAAAACTGACCTTACGCACCATAATGAGTAAAGCTTGTTACGGTGACAGGAACTCAAAGTCCCTACCACCCCCTAAAGCTACGAAAAGTAGGACTTTTCGAGAAAAAAGTGCGTAAGGTCAGTTAAAAAATCATAGCATTTTTAGCCAATAAGAGGTATTTTTTTGTTCATTTTTTATGGTTGTAGATTCGCCGTGTCCTGGGTAAACTTTTTTATTATAAGAAATTTTTCCAAACTTTTCC
>WFMT01000035.1 GCA_015488975.1 Campylobacteraceae bacterium
TAAAATAACTGTGTGATATCAGCCCAAAGCATATATAGGTTATTTCTTTGATATAAATGATGCCATAAAAGATAAATTAATGCTTATATAGAAAGCTGCTGATATAACACAAAACTCAACTAAAGAGAAGCAATCAAGCGTAAGGCAGACTATCACAGGAGTTACGCCGCGGTAGCTCCTGTGAGCTTTTTCACCTTTGCCCATATAGCCTCTGCAATATATTCGTTTAAACTCCTATTCTATAGTTGAGTTGGCATAAAAATTACATTGCATAAAGTAAGAGGAAAATAATAAAGAAAAATTAAACATGTATGATGCAAGCTATTTTACGGCATAAAAAATTCTTTTAGTTTTTTTGTAGCTACGGTAGCTTTTTCTTGTAAAAATATATCTGTTTTGATTTGGGTATATTTTGATATTTCAGGATTTATCTCTATGAATTTACCCTTGCAAAGATACGGAAATTCACTTGCAGGCATAATTTCTCCAGTTGTACCGATGATAAGCAGGGCATCAGCTTCTTTTACGAGCTTATATGATTTTCTGTATGCATTACCTGGAATCGGTTCTTTAAAAAAAACAAAATCAGGTTTTAGTATTGAGCCACACTTGTCACAAACAGGTGGCAAGCTATCAAGACTGATTTCTTCACTTTTATATTTTATGCCACATCCAAGACAGACAAGCTTTTTTGTCGTGCCGTGAAATTCTATGACATTTTTATTACCTGCTACTTGGTGTAGTCCGTCTATATTTTGGGTTATAACGGCTTTTAATATCCCCTTATTTTCTAAAAAAGCAAGATACTCGTGAGCAAAATTCGGTTTGGAATCTATCATAAAATCATAAAATATCTCTTTTATCTTTTGCCAGCTTTCTTTAGGGTTTGCTTTAAAATAGTCTATGTCAAGTATCAAAGGATCATACTTGTTCCAAAGACCATCTTTACCTCTAAAAGTAGGAATACCACTCTCGAGCGATATTCCAGCTCCTGTGAAAGCAACAAGTTTTTTACTGTTTTTTATGATTTTTACTGCTTCTTTATAAAGCATGAAGATAATACTCCTTAGAATAGTCTCAGGAGTATTATATCATATACAAAAGTAAAAATGACAATAAGTTATTTGTCATTTTTAATTTAAGGAAGGATTATTTTCTTTTAAGTTCTTTGATTCTTGCGGCTTTACCTTTTCTATCTCTTAAATAAAAAAGTTTTGCTCTTCTTACTCTACCTTTTCTAAGTACCTTTATTTCATCTATACTATCACTGTAAAGTGGAAAGATTCTTTCAACTCCAATATTATTTGCACCAACTTTTCTTACTATAAAAGAAGCACCTGAGCCAGTCCCTCTTTTTGCTATGCAAACACCCTCAAAATTTTGAATTCTTTGCTTGTCCCCTTCTTTAATTGTTACACCAACTCTTAGTGTATCTCCTGCTCTAAATTCAGGTCTTTTTTTCTCAGATGTTTGTTTTTGCTCAAAATCCTCTATATATCTATTTCTCATTATTGTTTCCTTCTATTTTTACTCTTTTGTACAAATCAGGCCTATAATATTTTGTCTTCAAAAGCGATAAACTATATTTTAAGGTTGCAATTTTACCGTGATTTCCCTTTGAAAACTCTTTAATTATACTATTTTTTTTAAAAATATCAGGTTTTGTAAAAGATGGGGCTTCTATAAGAGTATTTTCATAACTTTCAATATTTAAAGAGTCTGCATTTCCCAATACGCCTTTGATGTTTCTGCTGATAGCATCGCATAGTATAAGTGATGGTATTTCACCACCGGTTAGAATATAATCACCTATTGAAAAAACTTCATCAGCATATAACTCTATCACCCTTTCATCAATGCCCTCATATCTTCCGCTGACAAAAACAATATGTTTTTTTCCCGATAGTCTTTTGGCATCATTTTGTTTGAAAAGTTTAGCTGATGGAGTTAAAAAAATAATATATGCATTATCATCTTTTTCTTTTATACTAGTTATCGTATCAAATAGAGGTTGGGGCGACATAAGCATTCCTGCTCCACCTCCAATCAATGTGCCATCTACTTTTTTGTGTCTGTTTTTTGTATAATCTCTTGGATTTAAAAAATCTATTTTTATAAGTAATTTATCTATTGCATTTTTTAAGATTGAATCTTTAAAATAACAATTTATCAAACTGGGGAAAAGAGTTATAAAAGTAAATTTCATGAATTTTCTAAGATACCGATGCAATCTTTTGTAAAAATTTTTCGCTCTTGTTTATCAAAATTGATAATGTATCTGTCAATATACGGTATCAAAAATTTGATAGCATGTCCTAATGAACTCATACTTTTATCTGTTTTTACCAAAAGATAATCATTTGGCTCAAACCTTTCTATAGAGATTACTTCTCCAAGTATATTATTGTTTTCTATAATTTTGGAGCCTATTACATCAAACCAAAAAAATTCATCTTTTTTTAAAGCACACTGCTTTAGTGTACTTTTTAAATCAGTGAATATAAATTGATTAGTAAGAGATGAGGCATCATCTTTATTGTCATAGCCTACAAACTTAACGAGAGATCTTTTTTGATTGTAATTTTGAATAGTTAATTTTATTTTTTGTGGAGTTAAAAAGTTACTTCCTTGTTTAAACTGTTCAGGAAAGTCACTTTTGTTATGAAGTTTTAACTCCCCTTTTAGTCCGACAGTTTTCCCTATTTGTGCAACTTGTAAAATAAAATCGTCTTTCAACTTTTACCTTTATTCTTCAAGTGCCTGTACCATAATCTTATAAGATCTTTTATCTTTTGCTTTGCATCCTGAGATAACTGTTTTTAATGAATTGATCATTTTACCCTCTTTTCCTATAAGCTTTCCGGTATCACCTTTGTCAGCATATATAGTAATTTCACTAAAAGTATCATCAACTACTCTGTTTTCTATTTTAACAACTTCTGGTTTATTTACCAAAAGTAAAGTAAATTCTCTTATAAAATCTTCTACCATTTTATTTAGATCCGGTTATTTTTTTTACCCTATCACTTAGTTTTGCACCAACACTTTTCCAATATGTCAGTCTTTCATCATCAAACTTTATAGTTTCAGGTTCGCTCAAAGGATTGTAGTATCCTATGGATTCTATATATCCGCCATCTCTTCTTTTTCTACTGTCTGTTACAACTATCCTATAAAATGGTTTTTTCTTTCTTCCCAATCTTGTTAGTCTTACAACTGTTGCCATTTACGCTCCTTATTTAAATTAAAAATTAAAAGTTTTGTAAATTTTAAAACTTTTAACTTTAAATTTTATTATATCTTAATTATCTTGGAAATCCTCTTCCTTGAGCAGACATCATGCCTTGAAGATCTTGCATTCCTTTTTTACCTGAAAACTTTTTAGCCATTTTGGCGGCATTTTGAAATTGTTTAATAGATCTGTTTACATCCATTTGAGACAGTCCGGCACCTTTTGCTATCCTTCTTTTTCTGCTATTATTTAAAATAGAAGGATGTTCTCTTTCTTTTTTAGTCATAGAGCTTATCATGGCTTTCATGGCTTTCATTTCAGACGAGTTTTCCAAATCCATATCTTTTATCTGGTTTGCCATGCCGGAAAGTCCCGGAATCATACCTACTAAAGATTTCATGCTACCTAATTTTTTCATACTTTCCATCTGTTCTAAAAAGTCATTAAAGTTAAATTCACCCTTTTTCATTTTTTTGGTTAGTTTTTTAGCTTGTTTCTCATCTATAATAGCACTTGTTTTCTCAGCGAGCGTAGCAAGATCTCCCTCTCCCATCAAGCGATTTACCACTCTTTCTGGTATAAAAAGCTCAAGGTCAGCAGCCTTTTCCCCGATACCTACAAATCTTAAAGGAACTCCTGTTTGTTTAGATATACCAAGTGCAACACCACCTTTACTGTCGCCATCATATTTTGATAAAATTACACCGGTGATGCCAAGTTGCTCGTTGAAAGAACTTACACTTCTTACAGCATCTTGTCCACTTAAAGAATCAGCTACATAAAATATCTCATCAGGAATCAGAGTATTTTTTATATCTTTTAATTCATGCATTAATTCATCATCTATAGCCAATCTTCCGGCAGTATCAACTATAAGAACATCATATAAGCCTTCTTTTGCCTTTTTTAAAGCATTTTTGCTAATTATTTTAGGATTTTTTTCATGCTCATCAAAATACAAATCAAGTTCATTTTGTTCACAAAGTTGCTTTAACTGCTCTATTGCAGCTAGTCTTTGAAGATCGCAAGCTGCAATTAAAACTTTCTTTTTTCTAAGTTTTAGATAATATGCTAATTTTACAGTTGTTGTTGTTTTTCCGCTCCCTTGAAGACCTGCCATTAAAACTGTTGTTGGAGGTCTGGAGGAAAAAACAAAGCCTTGGCTACCGCTAATTTTTAAAATTTCAAATATATTTTTTTTCAGTGATTTTAAAAAATTATCTTTTCCGATACCATCTTTTTTTGTTTCAAGCTCAACACTCTTTATCAAATCTTTTACAACTTTATAATGTACATCCGCTTTAAGTAAAGATTTTTTAAGATTATCCAATGCTTTTTTTAAAGCTTTCTCATCATCTGCAAAGCGAATTTTATTGATAGCAGTTTTAAAAGAGTCAGTCAATGTACCAAACAAATGCAGTCCTTAAAATAATAGTTTTTAAAAGAGTGCAATAATACTAAAAAATAGCTTAAAAATAAGTTATGAAGAAAAGTTAAGGAGGAAAAATCCCCCTTAATGTTCAATATTCTATAATTTCTCTAATTCTAATAAATCTTAATGCTCTATTACTGAATTTTACTATCTTTTGACCTTTAAAATATGCGATATTTTTATATCTTATTATCGCTCTTGTATAAGTATCATTATATTTTGTAACACATCTTCTTTGGGTTCTGTATCCACTTGTATAACTTCTTGTATTTCTTCTTGATAAATTGTTCCCGACTAATGTTCCTATGATAGCTCCACCGACAGTAGCAGCTATTTTGCCACCGCCACCGCCTACTTGATGACCTATTATGCCCCCGGTTATACCTCCGATAAGTGCACCAATATTTGAATTTGCATCACTATTGTAATACCTGCGAACAGGAACTTGTTCGTTCCAGCACTCTTGATAGGGAACCCTTTTTGTTATATTAGCATATATAGGTTTGCTTCTTACTACCATAACTCTTTTTGAAATAGTAAAACTTTGTGCATTTAGTGCAACTGTTACACTCAAAAACAATATTGCAAAAATTAATTTTTTCATAGCCTTATCCTTTATTGATGATAGATATCATCTTGTTTTATTTTTAAAACTTTATACTAAAATTGTGAAAAAATCGTGCATTAACATACCTTTTGATATTGTATAAATGTATTTTAAAAAGGAAGAAAATGCTCAAGAAAATAATATTTTTAATAATGGCGGTAATTATGACAGCACAAGCAAAAACTTACGAATATACCAATTCTTTGATTCATCAAAATTCTCCATATCTTTTACAACATGCACACAATCCTGTTGATTGGTATGCTTGGACAAAAGAAGCTTTTGAAAAAGCTAAAAAAGAGAATAAAATGATATTTTTATCTATTGGATACAGCACTTGTCACTGGTGTCATGTAATGGAAAAAGAATCTTTTGAAAATCTTCAAGTTGCAAAAATACTAAATAAAAATTATATTTCCATAAAAGTTGATAGAGAGGAAATGCCTTCGATTGACAGGCATTTCCAAGATGTATATTATCTTATGAACAAAAGAGCCGGCGGGTGGCCTCTTACTGTATTATTAACGCCTGATGGAAAGCCATTTTTCAGCGCGACTTATATACCAAGAGAGCCTAAATACGGTAGAGCCGGTCTTTTGCAGATTTTAGAATATTTTGTGAAAATGAAAAAAAATAATTATAAAAAAATAATAGATACAGCAGATGATGTTGAAAAATATATGAAATTATCCCAAGAAGAAAAAACTACCGGTAAAACAAAAATAAGCGAAAATCTTGCAAAAGCTTTTATAAAAGGTGTCGAGAAAAATTATGATAAAAATAATCCAGGTATTGGTATAGCTCCAAAATTTCCGCATGCAAGCACTATCAATGCTTTGCTTGATATATATAAGCTCGATGGTGATAAAACTGCTTTAAAACTTGCTGATGATATGCTCAGCACTATGGCAAAAGGTGGTATATATGATCAAATTGAAGGTGGATTTTATAGGTATTCAACTGATGAGAGGTGGATGATACCACATTTTGAAAAGATGCTTTATACCAATGCTGAATTATTAGAAGATTATGCAAAAGCTTATGAAATTACAAAAAAACCTCTTTATAAAAATATTGTGAATGAAATTGTAACCTTTGTTGATAAAAGGTTTGAAAAAGATAGTGTATATTTTAGCGCAAGTGATGCAGATAGTTATGATGCGAAAACAGATGAAAAAGAAGAGGGTGCATACTTTGTCTATACTTATAAAGAGGCAAAAAATGCTCTTATTGAGGATGGAGTTAAAAATTATAAAGATATACTTGATTATTATGGAATTACAAAAGATGGAAATTTTAAAAGTGGTGAAAGTAATCCGTATATTAATAATTTCGCAAAGGTGCCTACTGATTTAAAAGAGGCAAAAAATGCTCTCATAAAAGTAAGGGATACAAAAAGATATCCTTTTATAGATGAAAAAATACTGACTTCTTGGAATGCACTATATATAAAGGCACTTTTTACAGCAAGTGATATTAATCATAATTATTTGAAAAAGGCTTCCACATCTTTAAATGAGTTATTGAAAAAGGTATACCTTAATGGCACACTATATCATCAAATATTACTTGGTAAAGAGGCTAAAGTAAAAGCTAACTTGGAAGATTATTCTTTTATGACATCAGTCTTGCTGATAGCTTATGAGAAAACCTTGGATAAAAAATACTTAGATTTGGCCAATGAGCTTACACAAAAGAGTATTGAAAAATTTTATGTTGATAAAACCTGGTATTTTAGTTTTGAACCATTTAAAGTAAAGGCAACTATTGAGGGTAATTCTTATGTCAGTTCTCTTTCTGTAATGATAAACAATCTTTTGAAACTTGCTGTATTTGAAGAAAATTTATCATATCAAAATTTAGCGAAAGATACTTTGGAAAATAATTCTCTGTTTTTATCTAAATATCCTGCAAATTTTCCTAAAGCAGTAGATGATTACTTGGCATATAAAGATGGATATATAGTGATAAAATCGAAAAAAAATCCATTGCTAGAGTTAAAAAATTCTATTAAATCTCAGATTCATTATCCGTATATCTTGTATAAATCTACAAAAGACAATACATATTTAGCTTGTAAAGTTGATGCTTGTTTTGCCTATGGCGATGATAAAGAAAATATAATAAATAAAATAAAAGATGAAATTAAAAGATAGCTATGTGCTAATCTGCTTTTTTTAAAGATAAATCTTTCATAGTTTTGAGTAATTTTCTTTGCATCCTCTTTTGAAATGCCTCATTTGATAAAGAAGATTGATTTGAAAAGAGTGCTTTAGCATACAATACGCAACCTCTATCTCCCGGATTGCACTCTTTTTTTATGATTTGGCAATTTCCGTTTATGCTGTGAGGACAGGACCATCCACCTGTGCTCATATTATCCATCCTCCGCCTAAAAGCTTTTCATTCTCATACAGAGCTGCCATTTGTCCTGCTGCTACTGCAAAAACACTTTTTTCTAAAATGATCTCAGCCTTTTTGTCTTTAAAAATTTTTACTTTGCAAGGAATTTTATCACTTCTGTATCTTATTTTCACTGACGCATCAAACTCTTTTTCATCAATAAATATATTAACATCTCTTATCATAAAATTATTCACTTGTAAATTTTCTTTTGTGCCTACTGTTATCTCATTTTTGACAGAATCAATTTTTGTAACATAATGAGGCTCAAGAGCACCAAAAACTTCAAATCCTCTTCTTTTCCCTATGGTATATTGCATATAGCCTTTATGCTTTCCTATAACTTTTCCTGTGCTATCTATAACATCTCCTGGTATATTGACTCTTGTATGGTTTTTTAACACATCAATATAAGTTGTATCAACAAAGCAAATTTCACTACTTTCTTTTTGAGTAGAGAATTCTTTAAGTATTGGTATTTTCGAAGCAGTTTCTTTTAAATCTTTTTTTAAAATACTATTAAGGGGGAAAAATAAAAAAGGAATATTTTCTTTTTTGATATTTGCAAGAAAATAGCTTTGATCTTTACTTTTATCTTTTGCTTCACAAATAAATCCATCTTTTATACTTATATAGTGTCCGGTTGCCAACTTATCAAAGTTTTTTTGTTTCATAAACTTAATCAATTCACCAAATTTTATATTTCTATTACAAAGTACACATGGGTTTGGAGTTTCTCCTTTTTTATAACTTTCAATAAAAGGGGAATAGACTTTTTCATTAAATTGGGGTTGAAGATCAAGAATATGATATTTTATACCAAGAAAATTTGCAATTTTTTCTACTTTTTTTATATTATTTTTATGATATTCTGGAGAGTCGTGGAGTTTCATGTAAACTCCTTCTATTTCATAGCCTTCATTTTTCAACATATAAGCAACCGAGCTTGAGTCAACACCTCCGCTCATAGCAACCATTATTTTCATAAATACCCCTAAAATTTTTTAGAGATTATATATTATAAATAATTATATTTACCTGAGTTTTTCAAGCCTCTCTCTTTTTGTTCCTATTTCAGAAACCTGTATACCAAAATTTCCATCAACTATAACTACCTCTCCTTGAGCTATAACTTTATCTCCAACCAAGATATCAAGGGGATCATTTGCTAACTGATTTAACTCTATAACTGAGCCAATATCCATATTTAAGATATCCTTGAGTAACATTTTTCTTGAACCTATCCTTACTCTTACTGGAAGCTTGACATCCATGATAAGAGATATATTTTTCATTTCATTTTGAGAAAGCTCTTCATTGTTGTCACAATTATTATTTGTAGTTTTTCTAATTTCTTTCTTTTCAATCTTTTTTTCTATTTTATCTTCAAAAAAAGCTGATAACAATGTATCGTCAATAGCAATATACAGTTGTGAATTTATCTCTGATATTTTAAGATTATATGTAAGAATAGTTGAGTAACTTGTGAGTTTTATATCATCGTTTTCACCTATAAA
>WFMT01000036.1 GCA_015488975.1 Campylobacteraceae bacterium
AGATTATAATCTTCAATGATTCTTATGAAGAAGTCGGACGAAAGTATTTTTTAAAGCTTCTTTCAAAAATTTATATTAAAAAAACAGATAAAAAATTGAAAAAAATATGGCAAATAGAAAAAGCTGTAAATAAAACCATAAAAATAACATTGCTAAAAACTAATCAAATTCAAGAATTTGTAAAACTTCATATTTTATTTAGAGAAAAAACAAGAAATATAGAAATTAAAATGGATTGTAAAAACAGGCTTATTTTAAAAGGTATGCAGAATATTTTTTATCAATATAAAATTTTTTATTATCCCTCACTCGATACAACATATATTCAAAATATTGATTTGGGTTTTATCGATATATTTAAAGATTTTATTCAAACCAAAGAGATATTTGGTAATTTTATTGATTTTAGTTTTGATGATAATATTATAAAAAAAATGGAACAATGTCTAAAGTTTGATATAGAAAAAAAAAGAGGAGTTGATATATTACTGGATGACTTTTATAAAAAATTGCACTGTAAGTGCAATGATCCTTATGAAAAGATTAGAAAAAGCTACCTACTTCTTACTAAAAAATATCATCCTGATAAAATAGCCAATGCAAATGCACTAATCATAAAATTATATAGTAGAAAATTTCAAGAAATTCAACAAGCATATAAAACTATAAAAGAATATTATAGATATACAAGTGACATTGCTTAAGTATCCGGAGATACTATATAAACTCTCTATAAATTATATATGTAAATATAAAGCCGAGCGCTGATGAAAAAATCAATGGTGCACCATATAGAAATGCCGCAAATACTTTAATTAGTATACTTTTTCTTATTTTTAAAATAAAAATGATTAATGAACCAATAAATGTGGTCAGAAAAATATATAAAAAAACATCTATAAGAGTAAGATGATCAGTGAAAAAGCCAAAATAACTTAAAAATACAGTAAAAATAAACATAGAAATTATATAATATGTTACATTTTTTCCTGTTTGATACAAGACAAAACTTTCAGGTATTGTTGGATTTTCAGGATGAAATCCGTTTGCTTTACTTTTTCTTCTTGATTGTATGCCTCTTCTTTCAAAAAATAAGAAAACTATCAAACTGACAATTATACCTATGACTATTGGATATATCAAATGCTCCATATCTTATTACCTTTTTATAAAATAATATTACGCTATTCTCTTTTATAACATGGTAACTCAACACAACTGTGATTATTCATAATTTTTACTTATAGATTAAAAGTTTATAAATTTTTAATCTATTAAATTTGATATTGATTTTTCAATTTTCTTTATATCAAGTAAGTCATCTTTTGAAAATTTAATATCAGGGTTTATACACTCTCCAAACCCCCAATCTACATAAATATATTTTATTTTAGCATTTTGTGCCGCTTGCTCATCTTTTATACTGTCTCCAATCATAACAGCATGTTTTTTTTGTATATTTAACTTTTTAATTATATTATTGATCATGAAAGGATCCGGTTTTGCTCTGTTTACATCATCAACACCTGATATTATAGTAAAATATTGATATATATCTAAATGTTTTAACATTTTTTCACAATACAGACTGTAAGCATTTGTTACGATACAAAGCAAATATTTTTCTTTTAAATATTCCAATAAGTCTTTTATGCCATCATAAATATTCATATCAATAATGCAATTTTCATAATAGTGTTTTTCAAATATACTTTTGCATTCTTTGTATGGTTTTTTATTTTCATAAAAAAGTTGAGGAAGATTGACATCAGGTTCATTTATCAAGTTTACAATTTTTTCTATACTATAAGACGGTAATCCTAAAGTTTCTCTTACATGATTTATGCTTTTCGTTATAGATGCACTGCTATCAAGCAATGTTCCATCCATGTCAAAAATAATGATTTTTTTATTTTGCATATATTTTTTTCCTTAAACTTTACTGAAATATATAATTAGAAAAATATGAATAAGACTCTTTAAGTCCTTTTTTAATAATATTTCACTGTTATTATTTTAACCCTAACCCAAATGAAATATTAACAAAAGCAACCTAAAATAACCAATTTTTTGAGAGAATAGTTCCTCCTCCTTTCTGTTCTCTCAAGCTTTTTTTACAAAAACTACTAAAAATGATATAATCACAAAAAAATATAAAGTTGACAAATGAAAAAATTTGAGATAGAATTTCGTTCTGTTTTTGCGGGAATAGCTCAGTGGTAGAGCACGACCTTGCCAAGGTCGGGGTCGCGAGTTCGAACCTCGTTTCCCGCTCCATAGTGTGTATACTTGTAATTTTCTCTACATTACTATTTTCAAAAGATAAAATTATTATAAAAAACTATTATTGTATCAAGCATAGCACGATTTTTTTACAAGATATTGCTCCCAACCAAAGAAAAAATGTAAAAATTTTTCAGATTCCTAAAAATCTGGCTAATTATAAAATACCGTCCATTGATATTATTTCTGCAATTAAAAAGATTACGATAAAACATATTATCGATGAAAGTGGTGGTATTGTAACATTTGATAGACAATGTAATATTGATTTTGACAAATTTAAAATTATAAAAGCAATAAAGAATATATTTCGTAAAAAATACAGATATATTAATATTAAAAGCATTTTCATAAAGCCGGTAAATTCATTTCCTGCCGACTTTGAAAATTATAAAATTAAGAAAATAAGCATACCGGCACAAAATTTATATAAAAACAGTGGAATGTTTTCTGTTTTATATCAAAACGCAACAAACAAGATATCAAGAATATATTTTAGATTTAAAATAATAGCAAAAATAACTCTGCTTAAAGCAAGAAATAATATCGCAAACGGTAAAATTTTGAGCCGAAAGAATTATGAAAGAGTTATTGTCAAATTTAAAAAAATACCTATGAATTTTATAAAGAAAAAAGAGCTTGACGGATATATATCAAGAACTTTTATAAGAAAGGGTCAGATACTTACAACATTTGTATTGAAAAAGAAAAAATTGATTCAAAAAAGAGATATTGTTACTGCTATTATAAAAAGCGGTGCTTTGGAGTTGGAGTTTATGGCAAAAGCTTTAAATAGTGGAAATAAAAATGAATATATAAAGGTTGTCAATAGCAGCGGTAAAATATTTAGAGTCAAAGTGATAGGAAAAGGCACGGTAGAGGTGCAATAGACAAGGAGATAACAGGTGAAGATAATAGTTGCCATAAGCGGCGGCAGTGGGGTAAATCTGGGATTGAAATTTATTAATTCTCTGCCCAAAGAGATAAATAAATACCTTATAATTTCCAAAAATGCTGAAACTGTTTTTAAAGAAGAAGAAGGTATTGAGATTTTTAATGATGAGGATATAGCATCTACTCTGGCATCCGGGTCTTTTGGTTGCGATATGATGATTGTTTTGCCTTGCAGCATGAATACTTTGGCGAAGATAAGTTGCGGTATTGCTGATAACCTTACAACAAGAGCTGCTAGTGTGATGATAAAAGAGAGAAAAAAGCTCTTACTATCTCCTAGAGAGTTGCCCTACTCTGCCATAGCTTTGGAGAATATGTTAAAATTATCTAAACTTGGAGTTCTTATAGCACCACCTGTTTTGGGCTATTACAGTAGTCCTGAAAGCTTATCGGATATGGAGGATTTTTTGATTGGGAAGTGGTTTGATTTATTGGGTATAAAACACAATTTATATAAAAGATGGAAAGTATAAAAGTCCTCTAAAAAAGGAGATTTGGTATAATGAATATAGGCAATGAAAAAATAGCAATATATCCAGGTACATTTGACCCTATCACAAACGGTCATCTTGATGTGATATTGAGAGCTAAAAAAATATTTAATAAAGTATTGGTAGCTGTTGCAAAATCAAGAGAAAAAACACCGATGTTCTCAGTTTTGCAAAGGATTAATTTTGTAAAAGAAGTTACAAAGGATATAGAGGGTGTTTGGGTAGAGAGTTTTGATACACTGTTGGTTGATTTTGCAGAAGAAAAGGGTGTAACGACCATAATAAGAGGATTAAGAGCTGTCAGTGATTTTGAGTATGAGCTTCAAATGGGTTATGCAAATAATTTTTTAAATAAAGAGATAGACACCATATATCTTATGCCTTCACTTAAAAATGCTTTCATAAGCTCATCTGTTGTCAGAACTATTTTGAAGCATAATGGCGATCCTTCTACTTTGCTTCCACCATCTGTTAGGAAAATGATACAATGTATGTAATATTAGAAGGCGTTGATACGAGTGGAAAATCTACACAGATAGATTTATTAAAACAAAAATATACAGATGCAGTTTTTACAAAAGAGCCAGGCGGCACCAAGCTTGGATTCAATATTAGAAAAATTATTTTGGATGGTGAGATTTCAAGTATTCAAGCGGAACTGTTCATGTTTTTAGCTGATCGGGCTGAGCATTATGAACAGATTGTTAAGCCAAATAAAAACAAACTCATATTTAGCGATAGAGGATTGATATCCGGCATTGCCTATGCTAAAACAAACTATGAAAAATTTAGTTTTGAAGAATTGATAAAGTTGAATATGATTGCATTAGATAAAGATATGCCAAATTTGGTAGTTTTACTTAAGATCGATAAAACTCATATTGAAAAAAGGCTAAATGCCAAAAAACATGATAATATAGAAAAAAGAGGGATTAGATATTTGTTAAAAGTACAAGAAAACATGATAGAAACTCTTAAAAAAATGAAAATCAAATATATACAAATAGATGCATCATTAAAAATAGAAGATATACATAATATAATAATAAAGAATATAGGAAATAAATATGATTAATGCACTTAGGGGAATGAAGGATTTATTGTCAACTCAGATCGAAAAATATGACTATTTTGTAAAAAATGCTTCCAAAATCGCTCTAAACTTTGGGTTTGAACACATAGAAACTCCCATACTCGAAGAAACAGCTCTTTTTAGAAGAAGCGTGGGCGAAAGCAGTGATATAGTTGGTAAAGAAATGTATGAATTTGTTGACAAAGGTAACAATAATATCTGCCTAAGACCAGAGGGGACTGCCGGAGTTGTAAGAAGTTTTATTCAAAATAAATATGACAGAATTGCAGGAGTTAAAAGATTTTTTTATCACGGAGCTATGTTTAGATATGAAAGACCCCAGAAAGGAAGACTTAGAGAGTTCCACCAATTTGGAGTTGAATGCTTTGGAGAGAGCAATCCTTATGAAGATATCAATATTATTTTACTTTTAAAAGAAATTCTTGATTTTTTTAAAATAGAGTATACTCTTAAAATAAATTCTCTTGGATGTGAAAAATGTTTGCCACCTTTTAAAGAGAATTTAGTCAAATTTTTGAGTGATATAGAAGATGGCTTATGCGATGATTGTAAAAGAAGAATAAGAACAAATCCTATAAGAGTTTTTGACTGTAAAAATAAAAGTTGTCAAGAGTTGCTTTTAGATGCTCCAAGGCTCGGTGTCTCTCTTTGTGATGAGTGTAGCAAGAGTTTTAATTTTGTTAAAAATTTCCTTCTTGAAGCAAATATAAAGTATGAAGTTGATTCAAATTTGGTAAGAGGACTTGATTATTATACCAAAACTGCTTTCGAGTTTGTTTCTACTGAAATAGGAGCACAAAATGCAGTAGCTGGTGGCGGAAGATATGACAAACTTGTAAAATTTTTAGATGGTAGAGATACTCCGGGAATTGGTTTTGCTATAGGCATAGAAAGAATTTTAAATCTAATTGATCTTCCAAAAACAGAAAAAAGTGGATATTATTTTGGCGCAATGGATGAAAATGCAATTTCTTTGGTGTATAAATTAGGAGTTAAAAAAAGGAAACAAGAAAGAGTTGAGATAGCTTATAATCCAAAAAGTTTAAAGGCACATTTAAAAACAGCTGATAAAAAAGGTATGAGATATTGTGCTGTTATTGGTGAAAATGAGCTTAAAAATCATCAAGTCTGGATTAAAGATTTGGTAAAAAAAGAAGAATTTCTTAAAAATATAGAAGAATTTTAGGAACTTTTATGAATAGGTATGGTATTGATATTTGGGGAAAACAGAAATTTGATATAAAAGATGGCAAAGTTTATGTCGATTACAAATCAAAGCCTGCGATTATAAATATAGTTAAAAGTGCAAGAAAAAAAGGACTCAGCGGGCCTTTGCTTATCAGATTTCCGCATTTGATTGAATCCCAAATAGAATTAATTTATAAAACTTTTAGCAAAGTTCAAAAAGATTTTAAGTATAAGGGTAGTTTCAATGCTGTTTTTCCACTAAAAGTAAATCAATATCCCGGATTTGTAAAAAATCTGGTAAAAATTGGAAAAAAATTTAATTATGGGTTGGAAGCTGGGAGTAAAGCTGAACTTATTTTAGCTATGACATATAATAATGAAAAATCTCCTATTACCGTAAATGGATTTAAAGATAATGAAATGATAATTTTAGGATTTTTAGCTGCTAAAATGGGTCAAGATATAACTTTAACCATTGAAGGTATCAATGAACTTGAAAATATCGTTGAAAATATGAATAATTTTGAAGGCACAGTGCCAAATATTGGACTTAGGATAAGGCTTCACAGCTCAGGTATAGGTATTTGGGCAAAAAGTGGTGGAATTAATTCTAAGTTTGGGTTGACTTCTCTTGAGCTTATAACTGCGATTGATATTTTAAAAAAGTATAATATTTTAAAATATTTTACAATGATACATTTTCATATCGGATCACAAATAGAAGATATTGCCCCATTAAAAAAAGCTTTAAGAGAAGCAGGTAATATCTTTGCCGAGCTTAAAAAAATGGGTGCAAAAAATTTAAAAGCTATAAACCTTGGAGGCGGTTTGGCAGTTGAATATTCGCAAAATAAAAATAATTATCATAGAAATTATTCTTTAGATGAATATGCAAACGATATAATATATTTACTGCAAGATATAGCAAAAAGAAAAGGTGTCGAAGAGCCGGATATCTTCATAGAATCCGGTAGGTTTGTGTCAGCTTCTCATGCAGTATTGGTTGCACCGGTACTGGAGCTATTTTCTAAAGAATATAGCGAAACAGCATTGAAGCTTAAAAAAACAAATCCTCCACTAATAAGTGAATTGTACGCATTATATAAAGATATGGATAAAAAAAATGCACTCGAGTTTTTGCATGACGGCATAGATCATATGGAGTCACTCTTAACACTTTTTGATTTAAGTTATATAGATATTATAGATAGGGCCAATACTGAAATCTTGGTTAACCTTATCATTAAAAAAGCCGTAGATTTACTTAAAGATAAAAATTATAATGAATTAATATCAATTCAAGAAAGAGTACAGGAAAGATATCTTTTAAATTTTTCTATTTTTCAAAGCTTGCCGGATAGCTGGGGGTTAAAACAAAATTTTCCAGTTATGCCCCTGAGTAAACTTAATGAATCAAATACTAGAAGTGCCTCGCTGTGGGATATAACATGCGATAGTGACGGAGAAGTGAGTTTTGATGTAAAAAATCCACTTTTTTTGCATGATGTAAACCTTGAAGAAGAAGACTATTTTCTCGCATTTTTTTTAGTCGGTGCTTATCAGGAAACTATGGGCATAGCACACAATCTCTTTTCCCATCCTACTGAATTAAGTGTTGAAATAGATGAAGAAAGTTACAATATACAAAATATAATCAGATCTAAAAATATTATTGAGATTCTAGGAAATATAGAGTATAATAAAAATGAGATAAAAAATATTTTATTTAATAAAATAAATAAATCAGACTTAATAAACAAAACAAAGAAAAGTAAAGTATTTGATATATTAAATATATTTTTAAATGATAACAGTTATTTAAAAACTGATATTATCCAATCAAATTTCTTTGAGGAATATGAAAATGAATAGTGAACAATCTCTTTGGAAACAGATAAAAGAGGATTTTACCATGCCCTATACTTGTGATCCTGCCATAAATTCAAAGGTTGAGCTATTTTTTAATTATCCGGGCGTCTGGGCTCTTGTTTCTTATAGGCTTGCACATAAGGTTTATAAAAAAGGATGGAAAACCTTTGGTAGAATTATCATGGGTATTTCCCAAATCTTTACAAATATAGACATACACCCTGCCTGTGAGATTGGCAGAAGAGTCTTTATAGATCATGGTTTTGGCGTAGTTATAGGTCAAACTGCAAAGGTTGGTAATGATGTTTTGATTTACCAGCAAGTGACTATTGGCGGCGTTAGTTTAGAGAGGGGCATAAAAAGACATCCAACTGTAAAAGACAGAGTTGTTGTTGGTGGCGGTGCTAAAATATTAGGCAATATAATAATAGGAGAAAATTCAAAAGTTGGGGCGAATTCAGTAGTTATTCATGATGTTCCTGCTAATTCTACAGCTATTGGCATACCTGCTCGTGTTATACAAAAAGGAAGAGATAAGTCTCAGCTCTCACATAATAAACTTCCAGATATAAACAAGGAGTTGTTTGAATATATTATCAAAAGGTTAAATATATTAGAAGATGTTTTTGAAAAACACGATGAAGAGATAGTAATACAAAAAGATCAAGAGTTGGAAAAAATTTACGAAACATTTTTAAAAACTATAAAAGGATAGAAAATGCTTACAAAAAGAGTTAAAAGATTAAATGAATCAATGACACTTGCTATTACTACATTGGCAAGAGAATTAAAAGATAGTGGCAAAGATATACTTAGTTTTTCAGCAGGAGAGCCAGACTTTGATACACCTGAAGTAATAAAAGAAGAAGCTGTAATGGCTCTAAAGAAAGGTTTTACAAAATATACTGCAGTTGCAGGCATACCCGAACTTTTACAAGCAATCGCTACAAAATTAAAAAGAGATAATGCCCTTGTTTATAAACCATCAAATATCATTACAAGTAATGGCGCAAAGCACTCACTGTTTAACCTAATACAAGTCTTAATTGAGCAAGGAGATGAAGTTATTATTCCAGCACCATATTGGGTAACTTATCCTGAGCTTGTAAGATACAGTGGCGGCATTCCTGTGCCTGTTGAGACAAATGATGAGAGTGGATTTAAGATAACTCCAAGGCAGTTAAAAGATGCGATAACTCCAAGAACAAAACTACTCATCCTAACAACACCTTCAAATCCTACTGGATCATTAT
>WFMT01000037.1 GCA_015488975.1 Campylobacteraceae bacterium
TAAACTTGACAAAAAGTACCCTATGTATGATGTCAAACGTAGATGGCATGAAGAGTGGCCAAGTGAGAAATGGAACTATCAAGATAAACTTGCTCTCAATCCGGCAAAAAGTAAAACCAAAAAATCTGCAAAAAATGCACCACATCCTACATGTGATGAGTCAAGTGAATCAGATGTCAATGAAGCAAAAATTACAAAAGGTGAGCTGAAAGATTTTCTTACTTCCATCGAAGGTGTTGGCAAGAAAAAAGTTAAAAAGATGCTAGAGCATTTTGGTAGTGTTGACGATGTTGTCGGTGTTATTCATCAAAATCCTTCTATTTTAGAAGAGGTAAAAGGTGTCACTGGAAAAATTGTCAAAAAGATAGAAAAAGCATGGAAAAAGCTTCTTAAATAAGAAGCTTTTTATTCGATAAAAGATATTTTTTAGGCAACATTAGGTGTAATATATTTATCCTGATGCGTTTGAGATATCACTTTTTGTTTTATTTTTGTAGATGAAGTTTGCGGATTATAAGTAACTTGAACTATTTTTTTCCCTTTTGATTTAAGGTATTCTTCCACTGCAATATTATGTGGTTTATCTCCCCAATCTTCTCCAATAACAAAAATATCTACATCTAACTCTTTACAAGCTGAGACATACTCAAGCTCATGATATGCTCGCACATCATCTACACATTTGAGAGACTTAAGCATTTCTACTCTTTGCTTGAGTGGAATAACAGGAACATTTGGTTTATAAGAGTGTACTACTTCATCAGAAGCAACACCAACAATAAAAGTATCACCTAAAGTTTTACAATATTCTAGCAAAGCTAAATGACCTACATGTAACAAATCAAAAGTACCAACAGTATATATAATCATAATTTAATCTCCTTTAGTACATAACTGACTTTGCACACTATATTTAATTGTTTAAACTCTTTTATTATGGCATTCAAGGCATAATAGAGTTATCAAATATTATTAAAATTATCTTTTTGGATAAAATGAGAGAGCATTCACTATGGAGTAAAATATAGTATATGAGGTCAGTTAGTAATATGATTTAAGGTATAATAGCATTTTTATGCTAAATGCTTGCTACTATTCTATCATTTCATCATTCAAAATTTATTTATCCCAAAGGACCCCATTTATGTCAAAAAATAACTCTACAACTAGAGAAATGCAACAACCGACAATTTTATCTTATGTGAAAGATATTCCAAATCTTTTATCACTTTCAGGATTGGCTTGTACACTCTTAGCTATCTATTTTAGTATTACAGGTCTTTACGGGGCTGCTATGATTGGTATGGTTTGGGCTGTTGCTTTTGATTGGGCTGATGGTTTAGTGGCTAGAAAACTAAAAGGCAGAACTGCAACGGATGCTAAATTCGGTGGGCAACTTGATGTGCTCATTGATATAGTAAGTTATGGAGTAACGCCTGCTATTTTACTTTTAAGTTATGGAAGTTTTCAGCCTATATATTTATTAGGTGCTTTTATAATGATAGCTGCTGCAGCTATACGACTGAGTTATTTTAGCACTTATGGCTTAGCCGGTGGCACAAAATATACAGGACTTGCCCTTGATAACAATAGTCTGATTTTGGTTTCTATATTTTTACTAGAGGGTATTGTAAGTCATGGTACTTTTTCAATAATTTTATATATGAGTGGAGTTGGACTGGCTATTTTAAATGTATCAGAGATTAAAACACCAAAACTTTCAGGAAACCCCAGAAACGTCTATTTACTTGGAGCTTATACTTTAGGGATTACAGCTATTTATGGTTCGCAACTTATTTCAAATTAAGTCATTTTAACTATAATCTAATCAATAATTTATATCTATTTTTAGGGAATGATTTTGAGCAAAAAGCCATCTTTTACACACTTACATTTACATACGGAATACTCACTGCTCGATGGGGCAAATAAGCTCTCAAATCTAGTCTCACGTGTCAAAGAACTTGGTATGACTTCTGTTGCCATGACAGACCATGGCAATATGTTTGGAGCCATTGACTTTTATAAGCAGATGAAGAGTGCAGGGTTAAAGCCCATCATCGGAATGGAAGGCTACATCCATAACGGTGAAACACTTGGCGACAAAAGTACAAAACAGCGTTTTCATATCTGCCTCTATGCCA
>WFMT01000038.1 GCA_015488975.1 Campylobacteraceae bacterium
AAAAACAGGCATATATTCTAAAGAGATTTTAGAGCATTTGGGCATAATGAAATATTTTGATGTATTGATAGGCAGAGAGCAAGTACTCAACCCAAAGCCGCATAAAGAACCCATAGAAAAAGCATTATCACAAATGAATGCAACAACAGAAGAAGCTTGGATGATTGGAGATACCAAGCTTGATTTGCTCTCGGCTAAAAATGCAAATATCAATTCGATAGGAGTTTTATGCGGATATGCAAAAGAAGACGAGCTTAAGAAATATTCAAAATATATTGAGTCAAATTCTTTTAATGCAGTGCAATATATAGTTAATAACTTTTGAAAGCCATAAAAAATATAATTGTTTACAACATAAAGCATAAGTTAAGTAAGCTTTGCATAAAATAAAAGAACTTTTGCAAAGTCATATAGAAACTGGCAATGTTGATAAAATATTTTGAACGAAGCAAGGAGATTAAATGCTAGAGATTAGATGGCATAGCCGTGCCGGTCAGGGTGCGGTAACAGGTGCTAAAGGTTTAGGGGATGTCGTAGCAAATACAGGCAAAGAAGTACAGGCTTTTGCCTTTTACGGTTCGGCAAAAAGAGGGGCTGCTATGACAGCATATAATAGAGTTGATGATAAGCCTATCATAAATCATGAAAAGTATATGGTGCCTGATTATGTACTTGTCATAGATCCTGCTTTGGCTATCTCAGCTGATATTACTGCAAATGAAAAAGAAACTACCAAATATATTATAACTACTCACCTTCCAAAAGAAGAGCTAGTAAAGCTTGTTCCTGCATTAGAAGGCAAAGAAGTTTATACGGTTGATTGTATGAAGATATCAATGGACACAATAGGAAGAGCTATACCAAATACTCCAATGCTTGGAGCTTTGATGAAGGTTTCTAATATGTTTGATCTTAAATATTTTCAAAATGCAATGCTTAAAGTTCTTAGCAAGTTTCCGCAAAAGATAATAGATGCAAATATGGCTGCTATAGAGCGGGCATATAATGAAGTTAAATAAGGGAGGCATAAAATGGAATATTTAGGATGGGATCAAGTAGAAGCCGGAGCAATTTTACCTTCATTTGAAGAAGCGGCTTGTGATATAGTAGAATTAAAACAAGAAGAAAGAAAATATGCAAAAACAAACTCTTATACTGCTAGTGTGGCTGATTGGAGAGTTTTTAAGCCTGTTTATAACAGAGATATTTGCATAGACTGTCAAAACTGTTGGGTTTTTTGCCCTGATACTGCCATCATCGCAAGAGATAAAAAGATGATAGGTATTGATTATGAACACTGTAAAGGATGTGGGGTTTGTGTGGAAGTTTGTCCGACTAATCCAAAATCACTTTTAATGTTTGCAGAAACTGAAGATAATGATGTGGCCCTTTCACAGTGGCCAGAGAAAAAGAAGAAGGAAAAATAATGGCAGAAAAATTAAAATTACAAGATATTGAAGTTTGGGATGGAAATATGGCCTTTGCTCAAGCTATGAGACAAGCTCAAATAGATGTAGTGGCAGCTTATCCAATAACTCCTTCAACTCCGACAGTTCATGGATATGCTAAGTTTTTAGCTGATGGATATATAGATGGTGAGTTTGTTTTAGTTGAGAGTGAGCATGCTGCTATGAGTGGATGTGTGGGTGCAGCAGCAGCAGGAGGAAGAGTGGCAACGGCTACAAGTTCTCAAGGGTTTGCTTTAATGGTAGAAGTTTTATACCAGGCAAGTGGCATGAGACTTCCTATAGTTTTGGGTCTGGTAAACCGTGCTTTGGCATCACCGCTAAATGTAAACGGAGATCACTCTGATATGTATTTAGGAAGAGATGCCGGATGGATAATGATAGATGCTTTTAACGCCCAAGAAGCGTACGATCTTATGCTAATGGGATTTAAGATTGCTGAGGATTTAAGTGTAAGGCTTCCTGTTATGGTAAACCAAGATGGTTTTATCACATCTCATACTGCTCAAAATGTGAAACCATTGCAAGATGATGATGCATATAACTTTATAGGAGAATATAAAGAGGTAAACCCTATGCTTGATTTTTGTAAACCTGTTACTTATGGTGCTCAAACTGAAGAAGATTGGCACTTTGAGTTTAAAGCAAGGCAACATAAAGCTTTGATGGATTCTCAAACTGTTATAGAAAAAGTATTCGATGAATTTAAAAGCTTAACTGATAGGGAATACAATCTTGTTGAAAGTTATTTGATGGATGATGCCGAAGTTGCTATAGTGGCTCTTGGAAGTACAGTAGAAAGTGCTGTACAAGCTGCTAAAGATTTAAGAGAAAAAGAGGGTATAAAAGCTGGAGTTGTTGCAACTAGGGTTATAAGACCGTTTCCTTTTGAAGAAGTTAAAAATGCATTAAAAAATGTAAAAGCTATAGCGACACTTGATAGGAGTGCTCCGGGAGGAACGCTTGGAATGCTATATAATGAAACCAGTGCTGCAATGTATCAATGTGATAATAAGCCTGTCATAAACAATTATATTTATGGTCTTGGTGGAAGAGACATGACTCAAGAAGATATAAAAGAGATTTTTAGAGATGCCAAAAAAAATGCAGATGCTGGTAAATTGGTAACACCATTACAAAGCTTTAGTGGACTAAGAGGTCCTAAGCTTTCTTTTTTTTAAGACAGGAGTAAATAAATGAGTAAAATAATAAAGAATTTAAAGCAGTTTTCAACATCAAATGATAGATTTGAGGGTGCTCACCTTCTGTGTCCTGGATGTGCTCACTCTATTATAGTTAGAGAGTTGTTAAACTGTACTGATGATAACTTGGTAGTTTCAAGTGCAACCGGATGTCTTGAGGTATGTACAGCTGTTTATCCCCATACTTCCTGGGATGCGAGTTGGATACATATAGGATTTGAGAATGCTGCAACTTCAATAAGTGGAGCTGAGGCTATGTATAAAACATTGAAAAGAAAAGGAAGGCTTAAAGATCCGGACAAGCCGGTCAAATTTGTAGCTTTCGGTGGTGATGGCGCCACTTATGATATAGGATTTCAGTTTTTAAGTGGTGCAGTTGAAAGAGGTCATGACTTTACATACATCTGTCTTGATAATGAAGTATACGCAAATACAGGTGGTCAACGAAGTAGCTCCACTCCGATAGGTGCAAGCACTATGACTACACCAGCAGGTAGAGTAAGCTATGGTAACAAAAAAATGAAAAAAGACATGATAGCTATTATGGCTGCTCACGGAGCTCCTTATGTAGCCCAAGTTGCTCCAAATAAATGGAAGGACATGGTAAAAAAATATCAAAAAGCTTTGGCAACTGAGGGTCCTGTATATATAAATGCTATGAGTGCCTGTACAACTGAGTGGAAATTTCCTTCACATGAGACTATAGATATAAGTGATTTGGCAACAGACTCATTGGTATTTCCTCTGTATGAGATTATTGACGGTCACGAACTACATATAACATACAGACCAAGAAATGTTATTCCAGTTAGAGATTACCTCGGTGCTCAGGGAAGATTTAAACATCTTTTCAAAAAAGAGAATGAACATGTAATAGAAGAGATGCAAAAAACAGTAGATAAAAAATGGGAAATGCTTCAAAGAAAAGAAGAAGCGGGAGTATAAAGCGTAAAAAAACGACAACTGCTTGTCGTTTTTAGCTTTATACTGTGAGATGTCATGTGTAAGCCCTAAAATCAAGGATTTTAGTGGCGAACACGACATCGAACCAGGTACCATAAAGTAAATCGTAGCGAGTGAAACGAGGTAGATTTACAGTTTTTTCAACGAAGTTGAATGAAGTTTGTTTTCAACGAAGTTGAATGAAGTTTGTTTTCAACGAAGTTGAATGAAGTTTGTTTTCAACGAAGTTGAATGAAGTTTGTTTTCAACGAAGTTGAATGAAGTTTGTTTTCAGATTTAAAGTATATTGTTTTAAGATTTAAAG
>WFMT01000039.1 GCA_015488975.1 Campylobacteraceae bacterium
ATAGGATACAGTACATATCACTTTGGAAATCCGTTGTATTGGAGTTATAGTAAAAATAACTGCATAGATTTAAATACTACAAACATAAAAAAAATAGCATTAAATGAAAAAAAATCTGTTAAATTCAGCTCATCTATAACAGTAAATGGTGATGACGGAAATTCAACTGTTTGTTTTGATGAATATGGAAGAGCTTTTCATTCCGGACATATTTTACACAATGAATTAGACATCAATCTAAGTATCCACGGCTCAAAACAACAATCAAAAAGTTTTTCGATAATGCCTGAGAGTGGGTTTATTGCTTTGCATTAATTTAAAATATGATATAATAATGTCATTATGTTTTAAGGTAAAAAATGGCTGATCAAAATATCATATATATTGACCCTTTTAGTGATACAAGGCTTAGTTTTGCTAAAGACCATATAGAAGTAGCAAAAGAGTATAAGAAGAGTTTCATAGGATCAAGGGTTAGTTTTGACAGTATTATTACATATTCATTTAAAGCAAGCAAAACTATAAGCGATGAAAATCTTAAAGCTACTGCCGAGATAAAAATGTATGAAGAGGCAGGACTTGACTTAGAAAAAAAGTATAAAATAGACTATATCAAAAAAGAGTTGGATTATGAAGAATCCTTTCTTATAGAGTGTGTTGCTGTAAATCTTACTGATATAGAGCCGGTACTTGACCCAATACTCAAAAAAACCGGTTATATTGACTTTTTATCTATACCATTTTTAGTATTTAGTACTCTTTACCAAAATAAAATATTATCAGCAAAAAATGATATTTTTGTATATATTTCAGATAATGAAGCTTTTTTGTCAATTTATAAAAATACAAAATATATATCATCAATCTCATTAACAACTTTAAGCGAAATCCAAAATATTATCAAGAATGATTATAAAGATATAAGTCTTGCTCAAATAAAAGAGACTCTTAAAACAAAAGGTTTTGATGAATCAAAATATCAAGATGACGAAGCAGGGTTGGTTGAGGTGTTGAAAAATGTATTTTCTGATATGATGTCAAGGATAAATAATACCGCAATGCACAATAGAAGTATTTTTGGCTTTGATAAAATGGACAGGATATTTTTCAGTATCAATGAAGACAGAGTAAAAGGTTTGAGAGAATTTATAATATCTTTAGGCTATGAAAATATAGAGATAAGAGATTTTAATTTATTGAAAAATACTCCGGGCAAGCATTTTTATAATACTATAGCAGCTTCTTATGTTTACGATAAATACACTTTAAATGACAATAGCAATAATCTAAGTACTTTTGAAAGGCTGCCTCCTTTTTACCAAAGAGATGTAGGAAAACTTTCACTTTTTGTTATAGTTGTTTTTCTGATATCTTTTGCATATCCTGCATACCTTTATCTGCAGACAAATATATTACAAAAACAAAAAATTGAATTACAAAACAGATATAACAAATTAAAAAGAGTTACAGATAATATAAAAAGTCAACTTATAAATACAAAAAAACAAATTAGAGCAAATAAAATACTAATATCAAAACAAAATACAAAAATTTCTAATATAAATAAAGGTGTAGATGAGTTATCAAGCCTAAAGACAAAAGAAAAAAGAAGTAGCACTATGATTTTGCAGGTTAATAAATATTTGCAAAAATATAAGCTTTCGTTAAAGTCTATAAAAGAGGCAGGCAGTAACAAAATGACTATAGAGATTATTGCCAGTTATGCAAAAAGAGATACTATAGCTAAGTTTATGAAAGATTTGATCAAGATAGGTTTTGTAGAAGTTTCAACCAGTGAGATTAAGCTTGATAAAAACTATTATATTAGCAAGATTGAGATAATAAAATGAATAAAAATTTATATGCTAAGATAGATGATTATTTGATAAAATTGCCCAAAAATCAAAAGTATATGCTTTATATCGCTGTATTACTGATATTTGGTGCGATTTTGTATGCTATATTGCCAAATATGATTGATAAAAGAGATATGCTTAAAAATGATATAAAATTATCAAAAACCAATATAAAAAATAATTCGATAAAAGTGCTAAAACAGGCTTTGCTATTTGACAGGCAAAAGATTTTACGCGAAAATCAAATAATTACAGAACAAAAAGAGGGAATTAATACACTAATTTCCAATCTTTATAAAGTACCTTTTGCATTTTTTGATGCGAAAGAGTGGGCAAAGACACTTGATATGGTTTTAAAGGAATCTGTTCTTTTAAATTTAAAAGTAAAATATTTGAAAAATTCTAATGCAAAAGATGATAATTTATATTATCTTGTAAAGAAAAAGAAACATATACAAATAGCAGGAGAAGGAAAATTTGCAAATATTATACAGTTTGTCTATTATATAGAAAATTTGGATATTCTCTTAAAATTTAATAATATTCATATTTATATCCAAAAAAATAAAAATAAAAGTATTATTGATTTTGATATAGGTTTTGATACATACGGAGTCGGGCTGTGAGATTTTTAACTGTATTGTTTATATTTTATATATCAGCAAATGCCTTAACTATAAAGCCTATTTTATCTAAAATAGACAACTTAAGTCATTTAAAAACAAAAAGTAAAAAAATACATGTAAAGTATAACCCTTTTTATAATAGTGTAAAAATATATAATAAAAAAATTAAAAATTTTAAAATAAAATCTACAAAAAAAGTTAACACGCTTATACTTGGTGCAATCATCAATGATAAAGCTTTTATAAACGGAGCTTGGCATAGAGTAGGCGATAGAATATATGGTTTTAAGATTATAAAAATTACAAATTATTTTGTATATTTAAATAAGAAAAATAAAAAAATGATACTCTCAACAAAAAATTCTAAAAAAATATTAATCATCAAGGATAAAAATAAATGAAAATCATAACTTATATTTTTATATTTAGCCTGACCATGTCATCTTTGTATGCAAATTGTGGTAATAAACTGTTTTCTTTTTCAATAAATAGTAATAAACACGAAAAAGTAAGTATTGCTGATGTGCTAAATCAAATATCCAATACTTGCAATGTGAGTATAGTTTATCAAGACGCAGGCTCTAAAAAAAAGGTTAAGAAGATATTGCATGATGTAAATATTCATAATTTTACTTTTGAAGAGCTATTGGATTTCTTATTAAATGATAATAATTTATTTTACCAAATGAGCAATAACGGCAAAATTTTAAAAGTATCATACATAAAAACAAAATCATTTTATATAGATTATGTTAGTTTTACATCAAGAAAGAGTACTACAAATAAAGTTATCAAAACTGGCAGTGGTGGGGGTACTTCAAACAACACAAACAATACAAATAATACAAACAACATAAATAATACAAATAATACAACCGGAGGCGGGGATACAACTACTATGGATTTTACATCTGATTTTAAGTTTTGGAGTAAGATACAAAATGATGTAAATTCAATCCTTAAAAGAGAAAGTGTACCAGGAGAAAAGAAAGAAACAGCTTTAGTCAGTCAAGATGCAGGTGTCGTAACAGTAACAGGAACAAAAAAACAGCTTGAAGGTGTTCAAAAATACCTTAATATTATAATAAAAAGACTTCACAAGCAGATACTTATTGAGGCAAAAATCATAGAAGTAACTTTTAATAAAGATAAAACAACAGGAATAAACTGGAGCAAATTCAGCCTGGGGCTAAGTGCAAGAAGCGATGCACAAAAATCAAGAGGATTATCTTCTCTTGGAGCTGTCTCTGAGCAAAACTATCAACCAATTGCCAACGGATTTTTAGATACCTTGAAGCATCCCAACTATTTGGTAGGATATAGTTTTACTATGGATGGGCTGATTAAGTTCTTAAAAACACAAGGAGATGTTAGTGTTGTATCAAATCCAAAGATAATGACTTTAAACAACCAATCAGCAATCATAAATGTAGGAACAGAAGTCAATTACAGATACGATAGCGGAAGTACAACTACAACATCAAGCGGAGGTACAACTACAACACCAAATTATACTACAAGTTCAACATTTGTAGGAGTTACACTTGATATAACTCCACAAGTCACAAAAAATAACTATATAATTTTAAAGATAAATCCCGTAGTAAGCTCTATAGCAGCAACCCATATAAATGCAGATGGAGTTCCTTTTTTAGCACCGGATATCAAGGTAAAACAACTCTCTTCCATAGTTATGGTTAAAAATAATAGTAAAATACTAATAGGCGGACTTATCAGTAAAACAAAAGGAACAACAAATACCAGCGTGCCGATCCTCTCAAGCATTCCTATCATTGGAAATGCTTTTAAAAGCAGCTCTAAAAATACTAAAAGGAGTGAACTTATTATGGTTATAATACCGCATATCATAAAAGGAAATAACTCCATATCTCTAAATAAATATGACAATAAATTTATAAGAAGCGAACTTGCAAAATGAGAGATTTTAAGGATGCTAAAGAATTATTTGCCGATATCATAGATACCAAATACTACTTTGACAGCGTCAGCACGGAAATAGCTAAAAATAAAATACTTGATGCGATATATGAAAAAAACGCACCCTTGATATTTGTCATAGCAGATCCTGGAGAGGGGAAGAGTTATATCCTCAAACTTACTAATGAGCAGTTAAAAGATAAACAATTGACGGTATTTATAGACCATCCATTTTTTGATAAAAGAGATCTTTTAAAAATGCTTTATAATGCAAAAGGTTTATCTTTTGATAAAGATATAAATTTTAACACATTAAAAGAAAAACTCATAGAAGAGTACAAAGATACAAAACATACGATTTTTTTAGATGAGGCACAACTTTTAAATGAAGAACAATTCGAGCTTATCAGGATACTAAGCGATACTAAAGTTTTTCAATTTGTTCTTTCAATGCACAAAGAAGAAGGTTTAAAAATACTTCAAAAAAAACATTTTAAATCAAGAACAAAAGTAATTGTTACCCTTCAATCACTAAAAAATAGTGAGATAGGCAGATATATATATTCTACTCTTTTAAAAAATGGACATGGCGATATCGCAAGTATCTTTACAAAAAGAGCTGTAAAAAAAATATCTTTTTATACCAAAGGAAATTTTAGAACAGTTAAAAAATATCTATATGTATTGTTTGGACTTTTAGCTTATGCAAAAAGAAATGGACTTGAGAAGTATCAAAATCTTAATAATTGTATTTTAACAATGTGTGCTATTGACATAGGTCTTGTAAATGAATAGTAATAAGTTTGAAGAATTGAAAAAAAAATGTTTTAAAATTTTTATAAAGAAAATAATAAAATTTTGTATATATTTATTTTTGCTATTATTTTTTTTAGGGATAATTTTTTTGTATATACAAAATAAACAAATAAAAAAAATTCATACAAATATTAAGAAAACAAATAAAAAAATACTGAAAAAAAATGAAGCTTACAAAGTCGTAAATCATAAAAAAAATATATCTGATAAAAATAAAGTTGTTGTGGTATTAAAACCAGACATAAATATGACCATAGATGCCTCACTTATCAAAAAACAAACTTCACAAATTCAAAAAATATCAGCAAAGCCTGTTGCGATAAAAAAAATCATAAAAAAAAGTTTGATTGAAAAAAAACCTATTTTAAATATGAGTATAAAAAATACCAATGAGGAGACTATACTTTTAAAAAATTATCAAATTCTAAAACAGTATAAAACAGCTATAAAATTAGCAGAATATTACTTTGAACAAAAACAATATGAAAAAGCGGTGTATTGGTCAAAAAAAGCTAGTAAGATAAATACAACAGCATTTAAGCCATGGATTATATATGCAAAATCAAAATATATAATGGGTAAAAAAGAGGAAGCCATTCACTCTTTGGAAACATTTTTAAATTTTTCATATTCTCGTGATGTTGCTAATTTGCTACATAGTTATCTAAAAAAAAGAAGGTAGGAAATGTTTTTCAGGGTAATACTTATGATGTTTTTGTTACTGATATCTGCTGATGCCAATATGTATAAAAATGTGATTAACTCATATAAAAACAAAGATTACCAATATGCCTGTAACCATGGAAAAAGGATATTTTGGAAAATCAATAAAGGCTCTTTTACAGCTATTGTCGGTGATGCCTGCGCAAGAGTAGATAATATCAATATATTAGGCGATATAATAAAACATTTAAATAAAAATAGAGCCGACAGAATAAATGCATCTTACTTTGCAACTCTTATATTGGAAAAAAAGTTGATATATCAATTTATGAATGATGGTATAAATCTTTCAAATTTATCATTACCTAAAACACAAAATATACTATCAAGAGTATTTGATGCATTGGTTTTAAAAAAATACACTTTAAAAAATAAAAAATTAAAAATTATTGATGGAAATTACAGGTATATTTTGTGGCTTTCAAATGACAAACCTAAAAAGCTTTATATATATGAATATAAAAATAATAAACTTATTAAGAGGCATTGGTACAGATGAATCAAAAAAAGATAAGATTAGGTGATTTACTTATAGAAAAAGGTTTCATTTCTCAAGAGGATTTGCTTAAAGTTCTTCAAATCCAAAAAGAAGAAAGATATAGATATAAAATAGGTGAAATTTTTGTTAATGAAGGGTTTGTAAGTGAAAAAGAGTTGGCAGAGATTTTATCTGCTCAATTAAATTTGGAGTTTATAGATTTATATGCGCAAAAGATTAATTTTGAGCTTCTTTCAAAGTATCCGTTAAGTATATTGAAAAGCCATAATTTGGTTCCATTTGATGAAACTGAAAAAGAAATTTATGTTGCGGTATTTGATCCCCTTGATTATGAGTCGATAGAAACGATAGAAAGAGTTATTCCTACAAAGCCTTTAAAAATCTTTATTGCTTTAAAAAATGATATATTGTATGTTATTGATAGGCTGGAGATAAAAACTTCTACAAAGATACTAATTGACAGCATAAAAAATGATATTAACTCGGGAAAATACAGAAATGATAATGAGCAAAGCTCTGTCATGAAACTTATAGAATTGATTATCAAAGATGCCATAAATAAAAATGCAAGTGATATTCATATAGAACCAGATGCCTTAAATGTTACAGTAAGAGATAGAGTTGATGGGATTTTAAGGGAGAGTTTTGTTTTTGATATTGATATTTACAATGCACTTTCTTCGAGAATTAAGATACTTGGAAACCTTGATATCAGCGAAAAAAGAAGATCTCAAGATGGTAGATTTGCACTTAAGATAAATAATGGAGAATATGATTTTAGGCTTTCAACTGTACCTGTAATGGGTGGTGAATCTATAGTGATGAGGATACTTGATCAGCAGAAAATACTTTTAAAACTAAATGAATTAGGTATAGAGAATGAAAATCTTATAAGTTTTGAAGAAATGTCTAAATCTCCTTATGGTATTATACTTATAACAGGACCTACAGGAAGTGGTAAAACAACAACCTTGTATGCTACATTAAATGAGATAAAAAGTATAGAAAATAAAATGATAACCATAGAAGATCCCATAGAGTATCAACTCCCCTTAGCTCAACAAATTCAAATAAATGAAAAGATTGATTACGGATTTGCTAATGCATTAAAGTCCATTCTAAGGCAAGATCCAGATATTATAATGGTTGGCGAGATTAGAGATGAAGAGACATTAAATATCGCTACCCAAGCTTCTCTAACTGGACACTTGGTGCTTTCTACCTTACACACAAATGATGCTCCTAGTGCTATAACAAGGATGATTCAAATGGGTTTGGAGCCATATCTTATCTCCGATTCTTTAGTCGGTATAGTTGCACAGAGATTAGTAAGAAAGATATGTCCTTATTGTAAGCGAGAATATAGAGTACAAAAAAATATTTTAAATAAAATTCAAAGCCATTTGCCTGAGAAATACACTTTTTTTAAAGGAGAGGGTTGTGATCGCTGTAATTTTAGCGGATTTTTAGGACGAACGGTTATCAGTGAAATTTTAAAAATTGACAATGTAGTGTCTCATATGATTGCAATTAGTATGAATAAATATGAAATTGCAAAAAAAGCAGAAGAAGATGGAAACTATAAACCAATGATTTATGACGGTATCTCAAAAGCATTAAGAGGGATCACTACTATTGAAGAGGTGCTAAGAGTTGCAAAATGGTAAAGAGATATGAAGTTTTTTAGTATTAAATACATCAAAAACTCTGAACACAATATTGAAGTTATTGGGGCGGATAGCAAGATAGAGGCTATAAAGATATTTAAGCAAAAACCAATAGGTATTTTTGTTTCCATACAAGAGGTTCAAGAGCCTTTTTCAATGAAATTTGAGAGGTTAAAAAGCTTTATACGAGAAAAAACAAAGTCAAGAAAAGTTAATCTTCTTTCTTATATCTCTTCGTTAAGACAAATTTCTGTTATGTTAGATGCCGGCATAAATATAAATAGCACTCTAACAAGTACCATCAAAAGTACTGATGATAAAAAATTAAAAGAAATTTTTGCTGATATCTTAGAAAGGCTTGAATCCGGAGCCGGCTTTAGCAAATCAATGCAAAAGTATCAAGAAGAGCTTGGGAATTTATCTGTTGCCATGGTTGATTTGGGTGAAAAAACAGGAATGCTTAGTGACTCGATAGGAAAATTAGCTGATATCTTGCAAGAAATACATGACAACAGAGTAAAGCTTAAAAAAGCAACAAGATATCCTATCATAACGATTTTTGCTATGATAATAGCATTTGTAATAGTTATAGTTATGGTAGTTCCACAGTTTTCTTCCATTTTTAGTGAGTATAAAACAGCATTGCCGTTTCCAACTAGACTTCTTATATGGGTAGAAAAATCTATAATTAATTATTGGATTTATATCTCTTCGGGAGCTATATCTATATTTGTAATTTTTTCATATCTTTATAAAAAAACTTATAAATTTCATCTTTTTGCCGATAAAACGATGTTAAAGATATATATTGTAGGTCAAGTAGTATATTTGTCAATGATTGGTAGATTTATTTATATTTTTGACAGATTGACTCAATCTGGCATTCCAGTCATTGAGGCATTAAAAACAGCTATCAGTATAGTTGATAACGAATATCTTAAAAGCAGACTCTTAACTATCACAGATAGAATTGAAGAGGGAAACAGCCTGACAAATTCTTTTAAAGATACGGAGCAGTTTGAGAGCATGGTGCTTCAAATGCTCGAAGCAGGCGAAAGCAGTGGGGCTTTAAATGCGATGCTGTCTAAGATATCGGCTTACTATAAAGCAAAATATGTAAATTTGGTTGATAATGTTTCTATGCTGATAGAGCCTATTTTGATTGCCGGTATTGCCGGTTTTGTCCTTTTGTTGGCTCTTGGTATATTTTTGCCTATGTGGTCACTTGCAGATGCGGTTGGAGGATGATATGGATGTACAATCAGGTAGTATTGTTATAGCGATATTAAGTACGATTATACTTGGTGTCGGGCTTTGGATAATCTATAAGATAACCAATATATAAAAGAAACTCCTAAATTCTAATTGCAAGTTATATTTGAGTAATTTGTGGGGTTTGAACCGTTTACATCAATGAGTGTAAAATCTCCAACATGCAAAGTTTTTTGGTTACAATCAGCGCAGCTTAC
>WFMT01000040.1 GCA_015488975.1 Campylobacteraceae bacterium
GTATTAATATGATGAATTAAAAGTAATAACAGGGTCAGTCGCCACCTTAAAATCTTAATAGGAATGGGGAGAGTCAGGTGATCCTCAAGATGGTAATTGGGGGTCATATCACTATCACTAGACCCTATAAGGCGCTCTTATATAATATTTTGGTTACAAAGACCTAAATATTTTAATTTAAAAACAGTGTCCATTATGTCTTTGGCATAATCATCTCTTTTGGTTTAACATACTCATCAAATTGCTCAGCAGTTAAAAGACCAAGCTTAATCGCTGTTTCTTTTAATGTAGAGTTATTTGCATGTGCCGTTTTAGCTATCTTTGCTGCATTTTCGTATCCTATATAAGGATTTAAGGCAGTAACCAACATAAGAGTGAGAAATGAGGGTCAGGTGATAGTGATAGTACTATTGCTATCACCTGACCCTATTTCTCTCCTCTCTTTAAGTCAAGATTTATAACTTAGGTTATATAATATCAAAAATGCTGTCAGGTCTAAGGTTTTAGACATACAAGAATTAAGCATTGCACTTTCGATATTTCTACTTAATTCTATTCATAAATTTATATATTCAGCATAAATTTCTATAAAAAAGGGCTTATTGTGGGTATAGAAGAATATAAAGATTTACTATCTAGTATCGGTGTAGATGTTGAAAAACATGCAAAAATGATGTCTGCGGGATTAGAATCGTATAAAAAGCAGTTTTTATCTCAGCCAAACAGACCAAAAGGGATGGAGTATTTTGATTGGTTTATGAGTGAAATTCAGGGTGAAAGAATAGCTGAAATAAACAGACTAAGAAGTCAAAAAAAACCAGCTGTTGGAACATTTTGTATATTTGTACCAGAAGAGATTATAGTTGGAGCCGGTGGGGCTTGCTATGGTCTTTGTGGAGGAAGCCCTGCTACGATACCTGATGCTGAGAGCGAACTTCCTAGAAATATTTGCCCTCTTATAAAATCAGCCCATGGTTTTAAACTTCAAAGAACTTGTGCATACACACAGTCTTCCGATTTTATCTATGGTGAGACTACATGTGAAGCAAAGAAAAAGACTTGGGAGATACTAAATAAACATCATCCTGTACATGTGATGAATATTCCTCACATGAAAAGAGAAAAAGATCTTAAAATGTGGAGCGAAGAGATAAGAGAGTTTAAAGAGCATATTGAAGAAGTTATAGGTAAAAAATTGACTCTTGAAGAGATGAAAAACGGCACTAAAATCATCAATGAAAAAAGAGATGCCCTCCAAAGACTTGATGCTCTTCGAGGAATGAATCCAGATGTTATACCGATAAGCGGAAAAGATGGACTATTTATAACTCAGATGGGATTTTTAGATGACCCTGTGCGATACACTCAAAAAGTCAATCAGCTTTGTGATGAGTTAGATGAGAGAGTAAAAAACAAGATAAGTGTTTTTGAAAAAGATACTCCAAGGCTCATGGTTTTGGGTACTCCATTTGCGCCACCAAACTGGAAGCTTCATACTGCTGTTGAGAGCACGGGTGGAGCTATCATCAATGAAGAGTCTTGCATAGGACATAGGTACTATAAAGATAATGTTGACTTGGAGAATGTGGAAGATGAAGAAACCTTTATCGAAAGATTGATGCAAAGATATAGTAAAGTGGATTGTGCCTGTTTTACTCCAAATACTCCAAGAATTGATAAGATTTTAAAAATGTATAAAGATAGACAAGTTGATGGAGTGATATATTATACTCTCTCGTTTTGCCATACATACAATGTTGAAGCACATCTTGTAACCCAAGCCTTAGAGAAAGAGGGGATACCTTGTCTTGTCATAGAGTCTGATTATTCTGCTGAAGATATAGGGCAGATTAAAACCAGAGTAGAGGCATTTTTGGAAAGTTTAGCATTTAAGAAAAAAGCAAAAAAATTCAAAGGTATAAGATAGATGTTTTGGGGAGTTGACATAGGCTCGACATATACAAAGATTACAGGCATAGATAAAGATAGAAATATCATAGATACGACTGTTATCCCGACTATTATGAACCAAGATGAAATAGTAGCAGAGTATTTAAAAGATAAAAAAGTAGAAATGCTAGTGGCCACAGGATATGGGAGACACATGGTGGAAGAAAAATTTTCTTGTCCCGTTATAAGTGAGATAAAAGCCCATGCAAAAGGTGCATATTTTTACAATACGGAAACAGATTTGGTGATAGACCTTGGTGGGCAAGACAGTAAGGTAATAAAGTTAGATGGTACAGGTGGATTTATCGATTTTAGGATGAATGACAAATGTGCTGCGGGAACTGGAAAATTTTTAGAAATCGCAGCAAACAGGATGGGGCTCGATATGGAAAAATTTTCCAATCTTGGATTTGAGGCAGACAAAGAGCTTGAAATCTCAAGTATGTGTGCCGTATTTGCCGAATCAGAAGTTATATCTTTGATGGCAAAAAAAGAGAGTGCAGCAAATATATGCTATGGCATACACAGCTCAATCGCTTCTAGATTGTCATCTATGGCAAGGAGATTTATTGCAAAGAGTGAGTATGTTTTTTTTAGTGGTGGTGGAGCATTAAATCCATTTTTAAAACATTTGCTATCTAAAAAATTAGAAAAAAAGATATTGGTTTCAGACAAACCTCAGTTGATGGGCTCGATTGGTGCCGCACTTGCCGGTTATGAAATATGTCAAGAAATTTAAAGGATATAATATTATGAAGATTGATTGTTGTGATTTGGCTTGTCCCCAGCCAGTTTTAGAAACCAAGAAGGCACTTGAGGAGTTAGAAGATGACTCTTTGCTTGAGGTTTTGGTGAACTCCGTTTCATCTGTGGAAAATGTAAAGAGATTTGCCTCAAAGCAGGGCTATGAGAGTAGAGCCCAAGAGTTAAAAGATGGCAAAACACTCATCACAATCATAAAAGGCTATGAGTGTGCTATAATCCCCACTAAAGAAGAGAAATTTTTGAATAAAACTGTTTTTATAAAAACTGATAAAATAGGAAATGGCGAATTAGGAACTACTTTAATGAAAAGCTTTCTAAAAACTATGCTTGAGTTTAAAGCACTTCCAAAAAACCTTGTGTTTGTAAATGAAGGCGTATTTTTAACCACTAAAGATGAAAATTTAGATTTGATTGAGAGTTTAAAAGAGTTAAAAAACAGAGGTGTCAATATATATAGTTGTGGGCTCTGCCTAAACTTTTATAATATTCCAACTGATGAGTTAAAAGTCGGCGAAATTGGCAATGCTTACGACTCAGTTGATATGCTTCTAAACACAGATACAGTTTCACTTTAAGGAGAGAAGATAAGAGAAATAAATAATGATGCAAAATTGACCAAGTTTGTAAAAGCTGCATGTTGAACCACTAAGTTAGTTTTGGGTGAGATAGACATCGCACTTAGGGGACTTGATTGTAGTAGCAGCAAGGTTTTGATTGGTATGGACAGTAGTGATGATACTGCAGTCTATCAGATAGATAGTGATAAAGCACTCGTGCAAACTGTAGATATAATCACTCCCATTGTTGGCGATCCCTACAAGTGTGGACAGATAGCAGCCGCAAACTCACTTAGCGATATATTTGCTATGGGGGCAGAAGTGGCAACAGTCATGAATATAGTTGGTTCTGATGGTTGTCCACCCTAAAACTGTTTTGCAAGAGATACTAGTATCAAATCAAATTAGAAATTCTAAAAGAAAAAGTGATATAAGTGCAAGATTTGGTGGTGAAGAATTTGTGATACTACTTCCAAATACTAATGTAAATGGTGCAAAAATTGTAGCTGAGAATTTAAGAAAATCTGTAGAAAATGCTCATTTAATATATGATACTAATACTGTTAGTTATACAATTAGTTTAGGTGTAACGCAAGTTGATTTAAGTGCAAATCAGAATATAGAAGAGGGACTAAAGCAAGCTGATAAGGCACTTTATGAAGCGAAAGCAACGGGAAGAAATAGAGTATGTATAAAAAATTAAAATTTTATTTTAAGGTTCAAAAAGGCACTGAATCAGCCATCGGTGATGAAGTTTATTCGACTATTTTGAGAGATTATTAAGGAAGACACATGAGTGCAAATATTGCAAATACTAAAGAATTAGGGCCTCAGGCGATAGTGAGTATTTTCTCAGCTTGAACACTTCTGTAGAATCTTTTTATTTATTGCTATATTGTGGCACAAAAAGATAGCTTAACTGTTCTCTTTTATATTTTCTTCATCCTTTTCTCCTCTTTTTCTTGGAAAAACAAGGATGGGTGATCCTTCATAGTTAAAATGCTCTCTTATGGTATTTACGATGTATCTTTTATAGCTAAAATGGAGTGATTTAGGTCTATTCATCACAAGTGCTATCTTTGGTGGTTTTATGTCAAACTGGGTTGCGAAATATATTTTTACTACTTTTCCCATATCTGAAGGTAAATGGTGCTTGCTGTTGGCAAACTTGATGAGTTCATTTAGTTTTCCAGTTGTCATCCTTCTTGAATAATTTTCATAAACTTCTAAGATTTTATCATTTATCTTGTGAACTCTTTTTTTAGAAAGTGCGGAAACTGTGATGATTGGAGAATATGCAAGAAATTTAAATCTATATCTGACATCCTCGACTACTTTTTTGTATTCATCTCGTGCCTTGTCCCATTTGTTTAAGACTATGATTGAACCGAGTGCAAACTTATCTACCAAGCTTGAAATTCGCTCATCCAACTCTTTAAACTCTTCACTCGCATCAAGAACTATAAGCGCTATATTGGCATCTTCTAACATTTTTTCGGTACGATTGAGTGCAAATCTCTCTATCCCCTCTATCTTTCCTCTTTTTCTGATACCGGCAGTATCAACAAAAGTTATAGTTTTATCATGATATTCAAGTGACTCATCAACCGGGTCTATAGTAGTTCCGGCTATTGAGCTTACAACAGCCCTGTCTTCTCCAAGCAGTGCATTTAAAAGTGAACTTTTACCTACATTTACTCTTCCTACTATCGCAACTTTTATCTCTTTTGTCTCTTCTGCTATTTTTTCTTCAAGTTTATTTTCCTCTTCTTTAAAATCTTCTAAGAAATCTTCCAAAGAGTCATCGCTATCTTCAGCCAATTCCAAAGTCTCTTCTTTTGGCAATCTTGCATAAAGCCAGTTTAAAAGAGGTGTGATGCCTCGATTGTGAGAAACTGATATAGGAAATATCTCTTTTATACCAAAACTTTGATATTCCCAAACTGTCTCATTCATTTTGTCATTATCTATTTTATTTATAATAAGGGCAATATCCTTACCAAGCTTTTGAAGTTCAAAAAATATCTTTCTGTCTTCGTCACTTGGCATCATTTTGCCATCAGCTATATATAGCAAGATGTCAACATTAGCCGCAGTTTTTAAAGATTTGGCTTTGACTACTTCAAACATTTCGTTACTATCATCAAGCCCACCTGTATCTACTAAAAGAGCAGTTTTATCATCTATTTGCATAGTCTCTTTTTTTATATCTCTTGTTGTTCCGCTGATATCTGAGGTTATGGCTGTTCTGTACCCTACTAGTCTATTAAAGAGTGAGCTTTTGCCAACATTTGGTTTTCCTAAAAGTGCTACTGTTTTCATTATTTTCCTATTGTTTTTCTATATATATTGATTGACTTGGAAATGCAAATTCTCCACCATTTCCCTCGACGATTTGCATTATTTTAAAATTTATATCTTCTTTTGCTCTTAAATATTCGCTCCATACGACACTATTTACAAAAGTATAGATAAATATGCTAAGTGAACTATCTTCAAATGCGTCAAATCTCACAAGAAGTGTCTCACTTTTTGCTATTTGAGGATGTGATTTTAGCATATCGGTAATTTGTGCGACAATTTTTTGAATCATATCTTTTGATGAGCTGTAAGTAAGACCGATTCTCATCTTGATACGTCTTTGTCCCCTTTTTGAAAAGTTTTCAATGGGACTGTTTGCTATGGTTTGATTTGGCATTACTATCAGACTTTTCTCAAATGTTCGTATTTTTGTAGTCCTAAGACCTATATCCTCAACCGTTCCCTCAACACTTCCTATTTTAACCCAGTCTCCTATCTTTAGAGATTGATCAGCCAATATAGTCAGACCTCCAAAGAGATTGGCAGCTGTATCTTTAGCTGCTAATGCAAAGGCTAAACCACCGATGCCAAGAGATGCTATAAAAGCACTGACATTGATACCCCAGTCTTGAAGTACAGCAACTATTCCGACGATAAGCACAAAAGCCTTTATAGTTTTTATAAGAAAATTTCCTATTTCTTTATATAATTCTTTACCGAATTTTTTGGAAAAATTATAAATAAAATTATCAAGAACAGAGACTATGCCGAATAAAAGCCAAAATATAACAATCGTAACAAGTGTTCTTATAAAGTGAGATAAGGCAACAGAGTTTATATCTAAAATAACTGCGAAAAAATAAAATCCTATGATAATAAAAGAAAATCTGACAGGCCCTTCTATAATAGTAACTATCTTATCATCTATGTCAGTTTTTGTTCTTTTTGTAAATTGTTTTATAGTTTTTAGAATTGTCAGCGTGAAAACTTTTCTTAGAAAAATAAATGCCAAAAAGACAAAAACTGCCAACACTATCTTGTATAAAGGCACATCAAGAAAGGTTATATTTATATATTCTACCAATTTTTCCAATTTTACTCCTACAATAAAAACATATTTTAACAAAGTTTATATTAAAATCTCTATCATGAAAAAGATTATAATAATTTTACTATTCATATTAAGTATATCAGATGCTAAGAATATCACTGCTACTTATAAAGTAAGCTTTGGAATTTTTGGTAGAATCGGTGTAGCAAAAGCAGTTTTACAGGTAAATAAAGATAAAACTTATCATATTTCCATACAGGCAAAAGCAACAGGCTTGGCAAAGCTGTTAAGTGATGGACGAGTTGAAAAATATGAAAGTTCTGGCAAGATAATAAATGGCTTTTTAGTACCTGATATATATACGGCAACTACAACAACTCATTCTAAAATATATAAAAAAGTTTTTATATTTAATCATAAAAATAAAAAAGTTAAAGTTTTAAAATTTAGAATTCATGCTAACAATACGAGTAAAAGTGTAGAGACATTGGAATATTATGCAAATAATGATATATTAACTCTGTTTTTCAATATAAAACATTATCTTGATGATTTTAGATTTACAGGTAACAAGATTTTACATGCAGTCGGTGCAAATAAAAAAGATGGGAAAGTAAACTTGATAGCACCTACTGGAAAAAAGCTTAATGATTTAAAAAGATATTTAGGCAAAAAAGCAGGGCATTTTCTTATAGTTTTCATAAATCAAAAGATTTTTGCTAGTAAAAGAGGCGAATTGTATCTTAACTTAAATGATGATGGGATTTGCACAAAAGCAGTTTTAAAAGATGTTATCTTCTTTGGTGACATAAGGGGAAAACTAATCAATCTAAAGGAGACAAATTAATGACAATAATAGTAAAAAATTATGAGGGATAATTTCAAAAAAGGTATATATTATATGCTTTTTGCTTCTATATGTTTTGCAGTTATGGGCGGTTTTGCAAAAGAGTTATCAAAAGATATGAGTGCCGTTGAAGTTGTATTTTTTAGAAATATTTTTGGGGTTTTGTTTATATCATTGACTCTTTTAAAATACCCGATAACCCAAAAAGGAGGAAAGATTTTGCTTCTTTTGTTTAGAGGGTTTATGGGGTTTGCCGCACTTTTGGCATTTTTTTACAATATTGCTCATATATCACTTGCTGAAGCTATGACATACTCAAGAACATCCCCTATCTTTACGGCTGTTTTTGCATTTATATTTTTAAAAGAAAAGCTTTATAAATTTGGTTGGATTGGAGTATTGGTTGGATTTGTAGGGATTATTTTTATAACAAGACCTGAGGGTATTTATGAATTTGACAGATATGACATGCTTGGTATTTTTAGTGGAGTAGGTGCTGCTTTGGCTTATACTGCTGTTAGAGAATTAAGAGAATATTACGACACAAGAGTTATCGTGCTTTCTTTTATGATTATTGGAACGATAGGTCCTTTGATACTGTTTCTAATAGGTTTATTTTACGCACCCAAAGATTTTGATTATATTTTTGCAAAATTTACAATGCCAAAAACAGATGATTATACATTGATACTACTTCTTGGTTTTAGCGCAACTTTAGCTCAAGTTTACATGACAAAAGCTTATAGCGTTACAAAAGCGGGTATTGTAGGAGCTATTAGTTATAGCAATATCATTTTTTCTGTTATTATAGGAGTTTTTTTAGGTGACGCTTTTCCTGATTTTTTGACAAGTGTAGGTATCGTTCTTATCGTTATCGCAGGTATATTGGTGAGCATTCAGCCTAAAAGCAGTGCCTGATACCCTTTGTATCCTTTTTCTCTTAGTTTGCAGGCAGGACATTTTCCGCATCCATATCCCCAGTCGTGAAAATTTATGTGATCACCATTGTAGCAAGTGTGCGATTCGTTTATAACAATATCCAATACTCCTTCATCTTTAGCCAATTTGAAAGTTTCTGCTTTGCTTAAGTAAATGAGCGGATAGAGAAATTTTATATCGGATTCACTTCCAAGATTTAAAGCTTTTTCAAGAGGTTTTATAAACTCTTCTCTACAATCTGGATATCCGCTGTAATCGGTCTGATTTATACCTGTTATCAGAAAAGTTGCTCCAGTTTTTTGTGCGTATGCATGAGCTAAAGTAAAAAATATAGCATTTCGGTTTGGTACGAATGATGCAGGTAGATTTGGTTTGTTATGGTGAGAAGCATTAACATCTTGTGAACTGTTTATAAGGGCTGAGTCACTTAACTCTTTGAAAGCATTTATTTTTAAGATACTGTTTTTTACTTTGAGAATATCTGCTATCTTTTTAGCCTGTTTTAGCTCAACCTTGTGTCTTTGTCCGTAATCAAAACTTAAAGTCTCAACCTCTTCAAATCTGTTAATCGCCCATCCAAGACAAGTGGTGCTGTCTTGTCCTCCACTAAAAATAACAATAGTTTTTTTATGTTTCAATTATAATCCTTTAATATATAGCCTTGCCCAAAATTTGTCTCTATTTTTAACTCAGAAACTTTTTTCCTTAGTTTACTGATAGTGTCTCTTATTGTAGATTCGGCTACTTCTTTTTCTCCCCATACATATTCTCTAAGTCTTTGATATGAAATAGTTATATTTATGCTTTTTGCAAAAATATTTATCAATTTTTGCTCTATTGGACTCAATAAAATTTCTTTATTATTTTTAAGCAATTTTTTTAATTTCGTATCATAATGGACATTTTTAGCTAAATATATTTTAGAAGCTGAGTATTTTTGAGAACACTCTTTGGAATGAAGAGTATTTTTTGCTACACTTAAGGCGATATGTATATCCTCTTCTCTAACCGGTTTTATGAGGTAGTTATATGGTTTGCTTGAAAGTGCTTCTTGTATGATATCTTTATCATTATATGCACTTATATAAAAAACTATAGTATCTGGATCTTTAAGGTGCTTATTTATAACGGTTATCCCATCAAGTGAACCATGGATGTTTATATCCATAAAAATTATATCTATTTGTTTCTCTTTTATATGTTTGATAGCACAATCACAACTGTGGCAAATACCTACTATATTCTCGTTCGCTTGTATTATAATATCTTTTAAGAAAAGAGTCATAAGTGGTTCATCATCAACTATAAGAATATTCATTTTGTTCTTATTCATGTTCATCCTTGAATTTTACTATACAAGTTACACCATTGTTTGTTTCTATCTCAAGAGTAGCATCAGGTAATTTTTGAGTAAATGTTTGTATAAGTTTGTAGCCAAGACTCTTTGATTTATTTAAAATCTCTTTATCAAAACCTATGCCGTTATCTTTGTAATAAAGTGTATTATATCCATCTTTTTTTGAGAAGCTGATTATAATTTGAGGATTTTTAATATTTTTAAAAGCATATTTGTAGCTATTTGTAATTAGTTCATTGAGTATCATGCCAAGGCTTACAAATTTTTCAGTTGATATATTGGCAAATGATATTTTTGTCTGTATATCGATTTTATCATTTTTATTTGCAACAGATTGCACAAATTTTTGAATATACGGCTTTAAACTTATCTTTTTATTTGAATCAATATAAAAAAGTTCATGTATATAAGACATAGCACGAATTCTCTCACAAGTCATCTCGAAGGCTTCTATAGCATCTTCATTTTTAAACAACTGTTTTTGCAACCATAAGAATGTTAAAATAGATTGAAAATTATTTTTAACCCTGTGTTGTAACTCCTTTAGGAGCAACTTGTATCTTTTTGTCTGTTTCTCTACTCTAAGAGTTAAGAGTCTATTTTGTTCAGTAGTTAATTTTAGCAATTTTTTATTTGCTGCGAGTCTTTCATTTTTTAGTGTATACATTTTACCGGCCAAAGCTAAAGAAAATAGTATCATTTCAATAGCAGAGCCGATAAAAGGAAAATTTCTAGTTACTGTATTGTATGGAATAATACCAAATTGCAAAAGGTTAAATAAAATCATACCTGAAAAAAATGAACAAAGAGCAAGTACATATATAAATGCTACCGCTGTACCTTTTTTTATAGACAATATACCAGTAATTATCAATGTTATCAATGTAAGGGTTGTGACTAAGCTTGTATAGTAAAATCCACTGTTTATATCTATAGCTATCCAGATAGCACAAATGATAAGCAAAATTTTAAAAAAATTTAATATGCTATTTAATTTTGGGAGCATTTGTTTGACTTTTAAAACTTGCTGTGTAAATATGGTCAATATAAAAAATGTTGAAGGAAATGCAATTTGAAGTTTTTGAAAAATTTCCCCATCCACAAAATATAAAATAAAGCCGCTATAAAGCATAACAGGAATAAAAAATATTGAAATATAAGTAATATATAAAAGGTATATTCTTTCTCTTAAAAATATATAAATAAAAATATTATATAAAAGTATAGTTAGAATAACTCCATAATATAAAAAATAAAAATAATTTTGAAAAAATCTGTAAGTTATATATCGTATATAAGACTGTATAACAAATTTTCCAAAAATTCCATAAGCAGTATTAAATTTGACATATATTGTTTTGGTTTCATGTGGCATAAGCCTTACAACGAAAACAGGAAGCATATCTTTGATTTTTCTATTTTTCATAGGCACTTTGAGTCCGTTTTTAGAGACTTGGATAACTTTACCCGATTTTACTACAAAAAAATCAAAGACAGAATAAAAATCTTCACTAAACCCCACAAATCGTGCTATTTTTTTATTTGTAGGATTTTTAATGGAAAATTTGACCCAGTTATTTCCTTTTTTATATCCAAGTGAAAGAATATTACTGATAGTTTTAAATCGTTTTATTTTCAATATATTGTTAATGTTTAATTTTTGTGACTTATCATAAAAATATTGAATTTTAAAAGTTTCTATATTTGTTTTTTGAATATTTATAGTTACAGGTTTAGCATTGATAAAAGATATTATGCCAATTAGTAAAAATATAATTTTTTTAATTTCCATTTCAAATTATACCAAAAATTTATATTTATACAACCCGACAAAAAACCGACAAATATAAGTGATAATTTTATGATAATTTGAGATAATATAAAGGAACAAAAATGAAATTTATCATAAAGTTATATTTAGCAGTTTTAATTGTTTCTAATATAAGTCCATCTCTCCAAGCAAACACCACAACCCCAAAGATACAAATAACTCAGATAATCATAGAGGGATAAATAAACTTCATTTAAACCCCTATATTTAAGTATTTAATTTAAACTTATACATTTTTTTATATACCTTTAAATGCCTTTATTTAAAGGTATATATCTACTTATGCTGGGTTTAAACCATTTATCTACTTCTTGTCGGATAAGAACCCCATCTCACGATGAAGCCCTCTCCTAAGAACCGTGCTTGCCACTTTCACGGCACACGGCTCAAGCATTAATAACTAAATTTCCCGACTTCGCTCATAAATTTCAAAGAAACGCCTATATTGCGAGGTTTGATATTTTTTTTAGGCACTACACTTGGTTGATTATTTTATTATCGCAGGTCTTGTGGTAATAGGCACTTCCATAATTTTATAAATCTTTTTTGCATCATTAGATACTTTTGAAGGGAGTGAGTATTTTTTATCTGTTGCATCTTTTGGTAGTATTTGAAGTTCTTGTTTAAATCTATCTTCAAGTGGCTGATTATGCTGCTCTTTTTTCAAATGAAATATATGATGTTATTTTCTCATCTTTACATAATTTGATATTCTCATCACTGAAGTATCCTACATCAGCTAACAGTGCCTTTGGTTTCAGAGTTGGACTCTCTTTAAACAATTGTAATTTTTCTCTTTCTTTTAGCTCTTTATATCTTTTATTTTATCCAATTTTTGCTGTTTGTTTGGTTAGGTTAATCCGATAGACTCCTAGATAGATAGAAAACTCCTGTTTATATATATCTGGAACCAAATCGCCATTGTTTAGAACAAACGAAACATCTTTATCTTTGTTGATATTAGATATAATTTTTTTTAGAATATTATCTCCGTCACGATTGTCATCCATAACTACAAAAGAAAAACTTTTTTGATGTTGATTGCTAAGATTTATCTTGTTTATCATTTTTTGATTACAGGGAGATGCAAAAGCTTATAATGCCATAAAGCGGTAGCAATTTTTTCATTTTTTTATCCTTTTAACTGACCTTATGCACTATACAGCAACATCGCGAAAAGATTTTAGCATAGCTAAAAAGCTATGGTGAGAGCTTTCTAACGAAACAATATGCCTCTTTCTTGTTTACCTACGGGTGAGTTTTAATTTTATGTGAAATTGTAACAGCCAAATATAAAATGAAAATGAAATCACAGCTTCATTTTCATTTCATTTTGCTATTATATTATTTCATAAAAATAAAAGAGGTTACAGATATGAAAAAAGTACTTTTTGCTGTAAGTTCACTTGGTTTAGGTCATGCTACAAGAAGTTTGGCTGTTATTAGACATTTTATACAAGAGTATGAGATAACCGTTATATCTTATGGAAATGCACTGAAATTTTTACAAGAAGAGTTATCTGGATATAGTGTTTCATTTATCGAGGTTGGGGACTATCCACCGCTTGAAAGAGGTGATGGTGCTTACTTTTATCTCTATCTTTTTGCAGACCTTATCAAGACAAATTTTGTTATTAAAAGTGAACACAAGGTAACAGTACAGATGCAAGATGATTATGAATTTATATTTTCTGATGGCAGATATGGTGTATATTCGTCGAAAATTCCATCTTTTCTTCTATCTCATCAGATATCATTTATGCCACCTAAGTGGTTAGGCTTTTTTAGGTTTATTACTGATTTTTCTAACTATTTTTATTTTAAAAACTTCAATAAAGTCTTCATAGCTGATTATAAAAAATACGATAAAAGCCTAGCTGGCAATCTTTCTCATGCAACATTAACGCATTTTTTCCCACATGATTATATAGGTATCGTATCTTCATATAAAAAGGTGGATATCAAGGAAGATATAGACTATCTTTTTATCATCAGCGGATATTTAAAGAAGAAAAAAGAGAGTTTTGTGTCAAAACTTTTAGAGCAGGCTAAAAAACTCGATGGGAAGAAGGTTTTTATATTGGGTGATGTAAATACACAAGAGGTGCAACATATAGAAGGAGATATCACTATATATCCGTCTGCTACAAAAGATTTGAGAAAAGAGCTTTTTAGCAGAGCTAAGATTATCATCTCAAGAACAGGATATACAACTATCATGGATTTAGTGGAACTCGATAAAAAGGCTATACTTTTCCCTACACCAAACTCTACCGAGCAGGAATATCTAGCATCTTATCATAAGTATAAGGATTACTTCGTCATATGTGGAGATGAGGACAATTTTAATCTAAAAGAGCGAGCAGACAAGATAGCTCAAACTGTGCCGTTAAAGGTATCAAGCAAAACCAATGAAGCACTAAAACATATAGAAAAAAGTGTAAAATCATATTTTCATAGGCACTTTTTTTCGATTATTGTGCCTGCATTTGATGAAGAAAAATATTTGGATGAGACTATTGAAAAATTGTCGAAATTAGATTATGATAAAAATTATTTTGAAGTTATCATAGTAGAAAATGGCTCGAGCGATGAGAGCTACAAAATAGCAAAATCTTATGAAAAAAATATGGAAAATCTCAAAGTTTACCAATCTGAAAAAGGGGTATCAAAAGCTAAAAATCTAGGCTTAAAACATACTAGTGAAAATTCTGATTTTTCTCTCTTTTTGGATGCTGATACACTGCTTGAAAATGATTTTTTATCTGAGCTAAATAATTATTTAAATAAAAATACAGATAATAACCTCTGCGTCGGTACAACTACTATAAAGCCATCCAATAGCAGCACAATATATGACAAATGTTGGTATAAATTTTTTGATATTGCCCATAAAATTACTAAAACATCATACTCAATTCAAATAGCAAAGACAAGTGTCGCAAGAGAGGTAAAATTTGATGAAGAGCTAAATTACTCAGAAGATTTAAAATTTATCAAAACTATGATGATTTTTGGTAACTTTTTCTTCCTGAACACAAATCAAGTAGCCGCTTCAACAAGAAGATTCAGGCAAGACGGATATTTTAAAACCTTGTTTTACTGGAATATCCAAGCTTTGAAACCTAAAAAATTCAAAAAAATATAAACCTTATAGTTCCATTGCTGACCTTACGCACTTTTTTCTCGAAAAGTCCTACTTTTCGTAGCTTTAGGGGGTTGTGGGGACTTTAGTCTCTGCCACCATAACGAGCTTTGCTCATTATGGTGCGTAAGGTCAGTTCCATTAGATGAATTTACACATCATAGATTAATTTATCACATTTCTTTTACATCAATGGAAGATTATATTTAAAGAAGATAAGAAAAAAGCAATCGATCGCATAGTGAAAGACTCTTTTATCTCTCTTGCTATTATCTTTTGTTTCTGTTTTTTATATTTTTTGTCGATGATTCAAAAGAAAAAACAGATTTTTCAAGAATTTATGATGTAAGTATGATATCTAATCCGCAAGATTGTAGAAAACTAGGTCTATACTATATAGGCTCTAAAAAGAATACCATTCAGCCTATAAACATCGTTATAAAAACAACTCTTAGTGTAAAAAATATAACTGATGACAGTTGGATAAAAAATGATATTTTTAAACAAAATCATATATTATTTCTCCAATACATTCATCTACTGCAAGAAAAAGTTCCACCTGTTAGTTCATTGTATTTTAACGGGGTAGCACAAAATTATGCCTATCAATATAAAACAAACTCTTTGTCCAAAAAGGAGCATATAAGATTTTGGGAATTTTTTAGTAAAAAATCCAATTTAAAAGTTTATTATGCCTCTATCTCGTATGACGATGGCTATGAGTTTAGTTTTTATAACTATTTTTTTACTCCTATCCACAAAATAGACAAAGATATAGAC
>WFMT01000041.1 GCA_015488975.1 Campylobacteraceae bacterium
AATAAAAATTAACAATTAAATGGCACAAAACCCATTTTTTAAGCTTAATTTAATTGTAATTTGTGTTTGATTTTAGTATAATACTTGCGAAAACAATTTTACAAGGAGATATATATGAAATTAGCTAAGCTAAGTTTGGCTGCGATTGCAGCTGTAAGTTTAAGCACAGGCGTTTTTGCTGCAGATTCATTGAGTTCAGCATTAACAAGTGGAAAGGTAAGCGGACATTTAAAAGCACTATATTTTAGCAGAAATACTACTGTGACAGGTAGAACTTCAAACATAACAGATCTTGGTATAGATATGACTTATGTAACAGGTAAATTCTATGGCTTAAATGCTGGTTTTACATTTCAGGGAGTTGCTTCACCTTGGATATCAGACAATGCTAAAGTAGATTTTAATGGTGATATGTATGGTACAGGTTCTGTGCTATCTGAAGCATACTTAGGATATGCAAATAGTGGTTTCTTTGCAAAAGTTGGTAGACAATACATTAGTACTCCTTTAGTAGCAGGAAGTGGCTCAAGAGCTATAAAAGAGTCATTTGAGGGTTATGTAGCTGGATATACTGGTCTTCCTGATACCGTAGTAGCAGCCGGATATGTAACAAAATATCAGCACAGAACAGATGGTTTCGGACACCCTGGTGCATTCAAAGATGTAAGAGGACTCAATGGTGAAAAAGGTGCATGGACTATATTTGCTGTAAACAAGTCTGTGACAGGTCTTAAACTAACAGCAGCTTATGCAAAAGTAAGAGGGTTGGTAGGTGTTAGCTACTTCGATGTAAACTACAACACAGCAGTAAGCAATGGTGTAAATGTTACTTTAGGTGCAAACTACTATAACAATTCACAAATAAATAACTCAAATATTAATCTAAATGCATATAGTGCTATGATTGGGGCATCAGCTAGCGGACTTTCCGGTAAGCTTGCTTATGGAAAAACTTCATCTTCTAGCACTGGTGAAACATTTACAGCAGGTTTAGGAAATGGTACAGGAAATCTTTATAACAATACTACAGATGGAATGTATTTTAATGATAATACAGCAGGAGTAAAAAACTGGTTGGTTAGTGCAGCTTATGATTTAAGCAAAGTAGGTGTATCAGGAGCAAAAGTAGGTCTAGGCTATAACCGCTTCAGCGGTGATACAGGATACAAAAGCAATCATGTAGTTGGTGGATATGTAAAATATGCTTTTGCAGGCAGTTTAAAAAATCTATCAACAACATTCAAGTATGCTACTAGATCCGCAATGACTGCTGGTGGAAATAGTACTCATAGACTAAGATTGTATTTATCATACAAATTCTAACTCTACAATATTCAATATAACAACAAGGAGTAATATTTCTCCTTGTTGTTTTTAGCCCAAGTATTGGGAATTTACTTCGACTAAATCATTATCTTTTTTCTGCTCCATTTTACCTTTTTTTCAACTATTTCATTTTATACTTTTTTATAGTATAATTTAGGTATCAAAAGGGGTCAGGTGATAGTAATAGTATTTTAAGCAAAATAACTTTATAATACTTGAGATTCAACAAGGAAAAAAGTATGCCAAGGAAACTGAGAATAGAAATACCAGGGTATTATCATATTATCAATCGTGGTGTCGAGCAAAGAGTTGTATTTTACCAAAAGGAAGATTTTAAAAAATTTGAAGAGTTATTGTGCGATAATTTAAAAGTTTTTGATATCAATTTACATAGTTTTTGCCTTATGAGCAATCATTACCATATTTTAGTAGAAACAAAAAATGAAAATCTTTCTAAATTTATGAGACAAATCAATATGAATTATGCAATATATTTCAATAAAAAATATAAAAGAGTCGGACATCTTTGGCAGGGAAGATACAAATCTGTATACATTACAGATGAAGCATACCTTTATACACTGATACAATATATCGAACAAAATCCTTTAAAAGCAAAAATTATAGATAAAATAGGAGCATATCCTTATCAAAGTTCTTATTATCTCTTAAATAATAATATACCAAAGTGTCTAAGCAACTCTTGGTTGAGTAAAAACTTTGGTAAAAAAGATGGATTAGAAGAGTTTTTATACACAAAGCCTGATGAAGATACACTTCAAGAACTTAAAAAAGCTTCTATGCTAACAGAAGCTCCAAATATAAAAAATAATCTAAATGAGAAAAAACTAAAAAATATATTTTCAAATGCTACTGATAAAAAGATAAGGAATAAAAAGATAGTATCTGCCTATAAAAAAGGATATTCTCAGCACTTGATAGCTAAAGTTTTAGGATTATCACAGCCAACTGTAAATGCGATCATTAAAAGAAATAAAGATAACAAGTCTATAATATGAAAAATATAGATAAATGCCCATTTTGCAACAATGGGTTCATTAAACATAAAAAAATAAATGTAAGAGGAAAATCTACCAGTGTATTTTCCTGTTCAAATGCATCATGGTACAGTGAAGACGGAGAATTATTTGAACTAAGCAAAGACTCCACCTGCTCTTTTCGTATATGGGGAAATTCCTTACAAAAATGGGGTAAAAAACAAATAACTTTGAAAGAAGTTAAAGTATTATTGCGAGGTGATGATGTCATTGTCAACCTCTGGAGCTTTAAAGCCAAAAAGAAATATAAAAAATATTTAACTTTAAGTAAAGATTATGGCGTATCTGTAGTTTGGGATATAGACATCGATGATTAAATACAGATAAGTTTCATCGGTTTAAAAAGATTTATAACTTCATCATTTGTGATAAAGCCTATATTATATGGATGAGGGGAAACAAATTTTTCAAAACATATACTATTGTTAAATTTTTCTACCTTCTGTGCTACTTTTCCAAAAAGAATAAGCTTTATTTTTCTATCTGAAATCCTTTCTAACAATCTGTCTGTGAAATTTATCCATTGTTTTAAATGAAAATTACTCTTTTCTTTTGAAGTGAAAACAAGTGATATATTTAGTAACAATACTCCATTTTTTTCTAAATTTTTTTTGATACATTGCATATCAAGGCATAATTTATCTTTTTTTATCTGCGAGATTGCTTTTTGACTGGTATCGTACTTTGTAAGTTTATTCTCACATATAAGCAACATTTTTATAAAATTTCTCAAACTTGTAGCTTTGTTTACTTGTGTGCTCAATCCATCTTGTGAAAATATTTTATCTACCATACCATCCATAAAAGCATATCCAGTAGCACTTTTATATCTTGGGTATGGGTCTTGTCCAAAAAGAATATATTTTGTTTTTTCCAGAGGAAGTGTTTTAAAAGCATTTAGAAAATTATTGATATCTGGAAAAAAGTCTTTATTCTCAAGTAAAAATCTTAGATAATCATCATTTAAACATTTTATAGAATCTTCTAAAATATCCCTCCAGCTCTCATCGACCTCTTTTAGAATTTTATTTAATACCGGCAATTTTCAACACCAATTCGACTTCTCCTATCCCAACTCTGAGATTTCTTGCTATCTCGCTGACACTCAATCCTTTTTCATATAGATTTACTATCTTTTTATCATTCATTTGATAACTTTCAGGTATCGTATTTATAGCTTTTAACTTTTCTTCGACATGTGCTAATTTGCTATCCACTTTATCAATCAGTTTTTTAATATCTTCTTCATCTTTTTTTCTTGAAGTTACAAGAAAGTGTGTGATTTTTTCCATATTACTTTCAAAAATTTCATCAATATAATCTTTAAACTCTTCTTCATCATCAGCACTATGTTCTTTTTTAGAGCTTTTTTCTAACTCATAAATTTTTTTATTAAGATCTTCGATAGCTCTTTCATACAAAAAGAATTTTCTGCTTGATTCAGAATCTTTTGTATATAGATATATCATCAAAATCAACAAAACGAGGCAAATCAAACCAATAATCAGATAATTCACTACACACCTCTCTTTTTTAATTCTCTTATCATAACTCTTTCTCTAGCAACCACATAAGCACTCCAATCTTTAATATCTTTTTGATGCATAAGCACTACATGAGCCACATTATTTTCAACCGCGTTAAAAAATAAAGGGATATCTCTTTTAGGAAATACCGGCATTGCAACTCTTGCATAATACTTTTTACCTTTTTCTAAGACACCTTTTTCAAGTTTAAAATGCTCATATCCGATAGCTTCTATCTTTGAAATATCAGACAAGTTCAAAAATTCTCTTTCTTCTTCACGAATAATCATCATAAGTGTATCCATTTTCCTATGCAGTTCAATCATAAGAGTCAAAAGCACCTGATCACTGTCACTTGTCTCTCCTTTTGCTCTTGCCAATTTCAACCATTGCCCGATAGAATCTTCCTCATATTCACTCAAAGAGTCATATTCTTTTTTAAGTATATCATATCTGGCACTACACTCTTCATATTTAAGAACCAAGGGTGCGTTTACAAATCTTACATCCATTTTATACTCCTATATCAAGTAATATAAAAATAAAAAAGATAATTCCAAGGTAGCCATTCATTGTAAAAAATGCTTTGTCTATTTTGTTAAAATCTTTATTTACTATCTTATGCTCCATATACAGCATAATTGCAGATACGACTATACCAGCATAGGCAAAAAAACCGCCTCCATAAGTCAATGCAAATAATAACCAAAATAATATAGTCAAACTATGAAATATCTTTGATATCAAAAGAGTACATTTGCTGCCATAAATTGATGGAACTGAGTGAAGACCCTCTTCTTTATCAAATTCAATATCTTGGAGTGAATATAAAAGATCAAAACCTGCGACCCAAAAAACAACTCCTAGGGAAAGCAAAATAGACCATAATGTTATTGTGGCATTAACTGCAACTACTCCGGCAATTGGTGCTAACCCCAAAGAAATCCCTAAAATAATATGAGCAAATGAAGAAAATCTTTTAAAAAGTGAATATCCGGCTAAAATAGCCAAAATGGGAATACTAAGATATAAAGCCAATTTATTTATGAAGCAAGCAACAATGATAAAAATGATTGCATTTAAAACAATAAATACTATTTGCTTTTTGCTTTGTATTCTTCCGTCAACACTTGGTCTGCTTGCAGTTCTTGGATTTTTAGCATCTATATCTCTATCTGCAAATCTATTAAAACTCATGGCAAAATTTCTTGCACTAACTGCTGCAAGCAATCCAAGAATCAATAATCTAAATCCAAACCAACCATGAGCAGCAACAACCATTGAAATAAAAATAAAAGGCAAAGAAAATATAGAATGTTTAAACATTACTAATTCATTAAAATCTTTTAATATCTTATTCATCCAAATATCTCCTGCGATTGTTTTTAAAATGATACACTAAGTTTAATAAATTTGTTATAATATAACAGAAAAAGCCGAAAAAAGGGTAATAATATATGCAAAATTTCACAAATAAAGACATTGCCATACTTGGTTCAACAGCTTCAGGCAAAACTAAACTATCATTGAAGCTTGCTCAGGATTTTAATGCGATAATTCTTTCATTAGATAGTTTGAGTTTATATAAAGAGGTAGATATTGCCTCAGCAAAGCCAACAAAGATTGAAAGAGCAAATATAGTGCATTTTGGAATAGATGAATTAAATATCAATGAATACTTTAATTCTGCTCTTTTTTCAAATCTCTACCATAAAGCTAAAAAATATGCTCTTAACAATCACAAAAATCTGATAATAGTTGGGGGCAGCAGTTTTTATCTTAAGTCGCTTTGTGAAGGCTTAAGTCCGATGCCAGCAATTAGTAAAGATATAGAAGATCAAATTTCTGATATATTAAACGATCTTGAAAAAGCATATAATCTCATAAAAGAAAGGGATTTTATGTATGCTAAAAATATTACAAATTCAGACAAATATCGTATAGAAAAATGGTACAAGATATTTTTAAGTACAAATTTAACTGCAACTAAATATTTTGAAAAAAATAAGAGAGAAAAGAAGATAGAACAAATAAAAATATTTGAGATACAAACACAAAGAGAGCTTTTAAAAAAAAGGATAAAGATTCGTACTGAAAAAATGATAAGTGATGGGCTGATAGATGAGGCATTTTTTTTAGAAAAAAAATACTCCAGAACTCCAAAGGCTATGAATTCCATAGGCTTAAAAGAATCATTAGAGTATTTAGATGGCAAAATAACTTTGGAAGTATTATCTGATAAAATCTCAAATGCCACAGCAGGACTTGCCAAAAGGCAAAAAACTTTTAATAAAAGTCAATTTAAAGATGTAGCAAGAGGAAATATAGATAAAATTTATGATTTAGCTAAATCTTATTTACAAAATAATTAAAAAATTGTTTTGCACATCTGCCACTTCTGCTACCGCCTCTTAAGGCTGAAAACTTTTTTGCTTCTTTGTGCAACAATTCTTTATCAATTTTATAATTTCTAAAATAATTATCTACAATATTAAAATAATCCTCCTCAGTACCCTGATAAAACGAGAGCCAAAGACCAAAACGATCAGACAATGATATTTTTTCTTCGACACTGTCACCATAATGAAGCTCACCTTCTTTAACAAGAGTATTTGTATTCTCACTCATATATTCTGCTACTAAATGCCTTCTGTTTGAAGTTGCATAAATCAAAATATTCTTTGGTGCTATCTCAATAGAGCCATCAAGGATAGTTTTTAAAGCTTTATAAGAAGTATCATTATTATCAAATTCCAAATCATCACAAAAAACAATAAATTTATATTTTAAATCTCTAATACCGTCTACTATATCTAAAAGATTTGATAAATCTTCTTTATTTATTTCAATAATTCTTAAATTTTGTTTTTTAAAATTATTTAAAACAGCCTTGATTAAAGATGATTTTCCAGTTCCTCTTGCGCCCCATAATAGAGCATTATTGGCAGGTTTACCTAAGATAAAATTTTCTGTATTTTCAACCAATTGAAGTTTTTGATACTCAATACCTATAAGTTCATTTAATGATATAGTATCTATCTCTTCTATGGGTTTTAATATATCTCTTTTAGATCTATATACCGCTGCATAAGTATCCAACCAAGCAATGTCATACATTTTTTGTCATTTTACCGCGTGCAATCCATCCAAGTTCAATACCCCCACAAAGTTCAAAAACATTTTTATATCCTAATTTATCTCTTAAAAAACTTCCAAGGATCTTTGTTCTGTTGGCATGAGCACATACCAAAACAAAATTCTCACTTTTGTCAGATACAATTTTTTCAAAATTCGCAAGCCAGGAATGCATATCGTAATTGCCAAATCTATCAAAAAATGTTAATCTATGACTTTTATCTATAATACCTGTATTTTTCCATTCCATATCTGTTCTAATGTCAACAACCTTAGCACCCTGCTCCATAAATTGCTCTAATTCATTATGGTCTATACACTTTATATCTTTCATTAAAAACCTCTTTACATAAATATAATTGATAATTATATATAAAATACACTATAATCTTCTTTAACAGTAAATACAAATAGAAAATTTAAAAGAATTTATAAACTAATCTTAGACACATATCATATCATTGCAAGATATAAACACACCAAGCACAATATTTAAGTAATTTTTGTTAATTTAACAAGTTAGTGTGTAAAGTCAGTTTTAAAGTAGAAATTTATTTGATGATTTAACTCAAACCGGCAGCGACCTACATTCCCAACCCCAGTAAGGGGCAGTATTATCGGCGATGAGATGCTTAGCTTCCTGGTTCGGAATGTAACAGGGCGTTTCCATCTCTCTATAGC
>WFMT01000042.1 GCA_015488975.1 Campylobacteraceae bacterium
CCACCAGCCGTTATAATATTTTTATCTTCTATAACAATTTTATCAACATCTAAAAGCACAAGAGGAAAATTATCTAAAATATTTTGTTCTATAATCCAATGCGTTGTTGCTTTTGTATTATCCAACAGTCCAACAGAGGCTAGAACATAAGCACCAACACAGACCGAGCAAATATAACTTCCTTGTGAATACATATGGTGCAACCATATATTTAATGCTTTAGACACCTTAATATCACTTACATCTCCAATAATTGGAGGCACAATGATGACATCAAAGTTTTGTTTTAAATCTAAAGTTTTTGTGTTTAAATGAACATTAGATTGAAAATTTACAATTGATTTTTCTTCTTGAACAATGTGCACACTAAACAAACGAGATTTGTCTTTTACACAAAAAGTGTTAGCAATATGAAAGATATCTTCAATACCAAGAATAGAAGATATGAGAGAATTTGGTAGATTAATTATAGCTACACTTATAGGTGCTGATATTTGAAAACTTTGATCCATATCATCCTCATTGTCAGTTTTAGCATCTAAAATGTCATAAACGACACTAGCATAGTATACCGTTTTATGGAATACTTGACTCAAATTATTAAGACGAGGAAAAGTAATGGGATATTTAGATACACCATATATAAAAGATGAGTTGATTATGAATAAAATAATTTATTTGTTAACTACTTTATTACCGATAGCCTTATCTGCTAATACGATTTTTATAAATGGTGCAATTTATACTGTTGATAAAAACAAGCTTTGGGTAGAGGCGGTAGTAGTTGATAATAAGAAAATAAGCTATGTTGGTACAACGAAAAAGGCATTGACCTATACATTAAAAAATACTAGGATTATTGACTTAAAGGGTCAATTTATGATGCCTGGAATAATTGATGCTCATACTCATATAGCTATAGCAGCTTTACTTCTGAATCTAGGTGTTGGCATTAAAAACAAGGGCAAGCGTAACATCTTAAAACAGATATCACAGTATGCTCAAGAACATCCACAAGAAGAGATTATTAGCGGATTTGGATTTTACCCTTTTTCTCTAGGTGAAAATGGACCGACTGCAGAACAATTGGACAGTGTTATTCCAAATAAAAAAGTTTTCTTAATCTCAAACAATGGGCACAGTGCATGGGTAAACAGTAAAACACTTCACTACCTTGGAATTTCATCAAATACTAAAGATCCATTACCTGGAATGCAATATTATATGAGAGACAGTAATGGCGCGCCAACAGGATTTCTAGTTGAGGGTGAAGCATTTTGGCCACATTTTAAAAAGATGAACATTGCTACACCTGGACGCTTTTATAAAAGTTTAAAATCTTTTCTGCCTACGCTTTCTAAATACGGGGTAACCTCTATTTTTGACGCTGGAATTCCAGCGGTTGAAGAGAACGCTTTTCTTGCATTACAAAAGCTCGAAAAGGAGAACCTTTTACCTGTTAGATATTTTGCTTCGCATTACATTGTGAGTGACAAGGATGCTCAACATAGTGTTAAAGAATATAAAAGATTAAAGCATTTATATGATACTAAATTGTTAAATATAAATGCCGTAAAATTTTCTAATGACAATTCAAGTAATGACAATTTCGCTATACAGTTTGACACTGAAAAGTTAAGAAACTACATAGGTCCTCTACTTGCTAACAATATAAATATTATGATACACACGACACAAGATGCAAGTGTTAATCAGGCACTTAATGCTCTTGAAAAACTAAAGAAAAAATATCCAAAATCTAAAAGTAGAATTAGTTTGGCCCACGTAAATATGGTGAGGCAAACAGATTTTTATCGTATGAACAATCTCAATATTATTGCGAACATTCAACCTTTTAATGCAGCGGGAAATGGATATTATGAGTACAAATATATGTTATTTGAAGCATGGGAAAAGAAACTTGTTCGGTTTAAAACTTTTTTTGATAATAACATTACGGTATCAGCATCAAGTGATTTTCCTGCGTGTGATATATCATATGAAAAATGTACACCTTTTTTAAATATGGAAATTGCAGTGACACGCCAGAAGGTTGGGACTTCTTCTGATGCAGCTGTTCTTTCAAGTTCACAAGAAAAACTCAGCATAGAACAGATCATACAGGCATATACACTCAATGCAGCATATCAATTGGGTGCCGAAAAAAGTCTTGGCTCTATAGAAGCTGGAAAAAATGCAGATTTAATAGTTTTAAATCAAAATTTATTAGATGTGAATGAAAAAAAAATACATAAAACCATTGTAAATATGACAATAATGAACGGAGAAATAGTTTATGAAAAACAGTAAAAA
>WFMT01000043.1 GCA_015488975.1 Campylobacteraceae bacterium
ACTTTAAACAAAATAAAAATAATATTAAGTAATTTTAATCTAATTTTAATCTAAAATTTTATATAATGTTTACTAAACTGATGTATGATTTAAAAATGATAGGTAAAAAATAAATAAATGATCAAATTAATGGTTACTGCTACACTTTCTTATATATTCATAAAATTACTTATAGCAAATGCGAGAAAATTGCATTTGCTTGATATACCAAACAGTAGAAGTTTCCACTGTAGCATCACTCCTCTTGGAGGAGGTATAGGCTTTATGATATCTTTTTTCTTTTCTATTTTAGCTTTTAAGTTTTACATGTTTTTAGAATATTGGTATATATTTACAGCTATATTTATAGTTTTTTTAGGCGGACTGGCTGATGATAGATACCATTTATCGGCTAAAATAAAATTTCTAATTATCTTTGTGGCTGTGTTTGTTCTTTGGCTAAACCATACTTGCATCTACACACTCGGGCAATACTTTGACTATAGATTTAACTTGGCTGGGTGGGTGGTATTTCCATTTTCTGCATTTGCAATAGCCGGTTTTACAAATGCTTTAAATCTCATAGATGGTATCGATGGTTTAGCAGGGAGTATAAGCATCGTGATAATAGCATTTTTCGGTTTGATAGGATATGATAATGGCAACGCTTTAATGATAACTATCTCAATTTTTACTATCGCCTCTTTGCTGGGATTTATGATACTAAACTGGAATCCTGCAAAAGTATTTATGGGAGACAGTGGCAGTTTGAGCTTGGGATTTATCATAAGTGTATTGGCAGTTTTTAAGTATAAAGTATATCCCTCCTGTAGTTGTACTGTATCTTGCTGCTATACCTATACTTGATACTCTTGTTGTTATGATCAGAAGGATAAAAAAAGAAAATCGCCTTTTAAACCCGATAAAACCCACTTACATCATATAATGGCTAAATTTTTCAATATGAATGTTAAAAAAACAGTTATGTTTTTAGTGATCTTGCAAATCATATTTAGCAGCACAGGATATGTCATGTTGGAAAAAATGAAAAAAGACAGTATCGGTATAGCACAGCTTTTGGCACTTGTCGGTTTTATCATGATGTTTTTTTTATTTTATATGATATTTACCAATATCAAAAGAAGACAATTGATTTTGGATAAAGAGAAAGAATAATAATGCTTGAGTTAATATGATTTTTTGTTAATATTGGGTATAATAATGGCTTATTTTTTTTAAAAAGGGACTTTGTATGTTTAAAAGATTGATTTTAATAACTAGTTTATGTTTTTCGTTTGCTTTTGCACAAATTTCACAAGCACAAGCCATAAGTGCTATCAAGGCAAATCCTTCACTCTTAAATACTCCCCAGGCACAAGCGGAAATGTCAAATATAGGCATTAGCAAAAGTGAAGTTTTATCTAAGTTAAGAGCAAAAGATATAGGTAGTAAAACTAAAGTTACTGCAAAAAAAACAGGTAATAAAATCATTTTTTCTAAAAAATTACCAGAAAATATGAAAAAAGCTTATAGCAAAAACCCGGTTTATATAAATCCCTTTCAGTATAAACAAAACAGTATACTTCTGCAAGAATTAAAAGCGGAACAATCCATAAAGCACAGAGCAAATTTAAAAAGATTTGGGATAAGCTTCTTTAAAAATAGAAATAACTTAAATACTTCATCCTTACCTACTCCAAGCTACTATGTACTTAGTTATGGAGATATCATATCTATCTGGATATATGGTGCTAAAAATGATAATTTTTTATTAAAAATCGACAATAACGGTGATATAAATATACCAAAATATGCACCTTTGCATATAGCAGGACTACAGTTTGGTGAAGCAAAAAATTATATAAAAAAGAGATTAAAAAAGGTTTATGAAAATGCAAATATAGCTGTCAATATAGCAAATTATTCTACTATACAGGTAAATTTGGTGGGCGATGTTGTAGCTCCGGGAGTTTACAATGTAAATGCACTCTCGAGTGTAAAAAATCTTTTGATTTTAGCTCACGGAGTAAAAGCAAATGGCAGCTTGAGAAATGTTTTGATAAAAAGAGATGGAAAACTTCTTGCAAGTATCGATTTTTACAAACTTTTACTAAATGGCGACGAGGGCATGAACATCATACTTAGATCAAACGATACCGTGTTGGTGCCAAAAGCAAAAAAGATAGTATCTATAGACGGTCAAGTTAATGATCCTGCGAAGTTTGAGCTAAACTCAAGTGATACTTTGGCAAATCTGATAAAATATGCAGGAGGTATCAAAGCAAATGCAAGTAGATATGGTTTGATAGTGGAAAGATATGCAAACCATAAAATTTTAAAGACTATAAGTGTTGATCTCAAAAATGTCAAAAGATTCAAACTTTTAAATGATGATAAAGTATATGTA
>WFMT01000044.1 GCA_015488975.1 Campylobacteraceae bacterium
TCTTTTGGCATTGTAAATGGGTGGTGAAGTGCTTTAACTACACCTCCGTCAACTTCAAACATAGGAAAATCAATAACCCAGATAAAATTAAATTCATCTTTGGGAATAATATCCATAAGTTCAGCTAAATAGATTCTAAATCTACCCATATAATCTAAAACAACTTTTTTATCTCCAGCTCCAAAAAATACAACATCGCCGACTTTAAGTTTACTTGCTTTTATGATTTCATTTAAATCATCTTCACTGAAAAATTTTGTCAGAGGTCCTTTAAGTCCATCTTCTTTCATCTGGAAATAGCCAAGACCTTTAGCTCCAAATTTTCTAACATATTCTTCAAAACCTTTCATCTGTCTTTTTGAAAATATATTATCTCCATTTGGAACTTTGAGTGCTTTTATGCGGTTATGTGCCTTATCTTTTGCAATTGAGCTAAATATTTCATTTGTACTGTTTGCAAAAATATCTATAACATCAACCATCGACAAATCATATCTAAGATCCGGCTTATCGCTACCGTATTTTTCCATAGCTTCATCATAAGTTATTCTGTCAAAGCTTTTAGGCACATCATGACCACAAGCTTTAAATATACTATAAAGCAAGTGCTCAGCAACCTTTATGACATCTTCTTGTTCACAAAAACTAAGCTCAACATCTATCTGGGTAAATTCAGGTTGTCTGTCAGCTCTTAAATCTTCATCTCTAAAACATTTTGCTATTTGAAAATATTTGTCAAATCCACCTATCATCAATAATTGTTTAAAGAGTTGAGGAGATTGAGGAAGAGCGTAAAACTCCCCATTATGTACACGGCTAGGCACCAAATAGTCTCTAGCTCCCTCAGGAGTTGATTTTGTTAGAACCGGAGTATCAACTTCTAAAAAGCCCAATTCATCCAAGGCATTTCTTGCTGCTATTGAAGCTTTGCTTCTTAATTTAAAAATATTAAAACTTTTTTTGGTTCTAAGTTCAAGGTATCTATATTTTAATCTTATCTCTTCATTTACTCTCTCATCTCCTAAATCAAACGGCATGGGAAGGGATTTGTTTTCTATTACTAAATTGTCAACAACAACTTCAATCTTACCTGTTTTTAGATTTGGATTTTCAAGTCCTTCGCCCCTGTATTTTATCGTTCCACTTGCTTTTAAAACAAATTCATCTCTGATGCTGTCAGCTATTTTCCAAGATTTTTCATTATCTTTTGGGTCGCAAACAAGTTGTATAAGTCCTGTTTTATCCCTTAAGTCTATAAAAACCACTCCGCCATGGTCTCTTCTGCTGTTTACCCATCCGCAAAGTCTTACTTCTTTGCCTATATCTTCTTCGTTAACCTCAGTGTTGTAATGAGTTCTCAATATCTTTTCCTCGTTTTATCAAAATTAAGTCGTGATTATATCCAAAAATAGTTAAATACAAGTTTATGTATCTTGTAATGATGTTACCAATTCCTCATAAGTTGTTTTGTGATCTTCTAAAAAATCGGATAAAAGCTTATATGAAGCATTCATACCACCTACATTCTCAGCTTCAACTAATTGTTTATATAAAGGCTCAATTGTCTCAATGGCTTTCTTTGGTGGTTTTCTTCTAACTGAGAAGTATCCCAAAATATTTCCATTTGTATCAACTGAAGCTGTTATATTGGCAAATACCCAATAAAATCCGCCGTCTTTTCTTAAATTTTTAACAAATCCAAAAAATTCTTTTTTTTCTTGGATTAAATCCCATAAAAGTTTAAAAGCAATGCGAGGCATGTCAGGATGTCTTATGATATTGTGATTTGCTCCTATAAGCTCGCTTTCACTGTACATACACATATCCATAAATATTTTATTGCAATATGTTATAAAGCCTTTTTTATCAGTTTTTGAAACTATAAAATCATTTTCGCCCATAACTTTTTCATCATTAATCAATATTTTAGGTGCATCAAGTTTACTCAGCCTTTTACTGCTCATAAACACTCCTTTAAAAAACTTTTGCTATTATACAGAAAATAATTTTAATTATAAAGGCATAAGGTGCAAATTGTAAATATACATGAAAAAATTACAAAAATTACAAAAGTAGGTTTGATTTTAAGACCAAACAGTTACAATTTACAGCCATATTATGATAAAATAAAGAAAAAATTTGATGAACATGATACCGAACTATTGATATTTAAAAAAAGTGCCAAGTTATTAGGTTTAAACGGGGTTGAATTTGATTATATGTGTAAAAACAGCGATTTGCTTATTTGTGTCGGAGGAGACGGAACCCTTATATCTATCAGTAGAAAAAGTTATATTTATGATAAACCCATACTTGCTATAAATGCCGGAAAACTTGGATTTTTAACTGATATTAATTTCGATGAAATAGAGTCCTTTATAGATAAACTTTTTTTAGGTGATTACAGAATAGATAAAAGAATGGTTTTAAATGTATTTTTTCATACGAAAAATGGTAAAAAAAGTGCAGTAGCTTTCAATGACATAGTTTTTTCAAGGCAAATGATAGGGGGAATGATAAACTTAAAAGGATATATTGACGGAGTTTTGTTTAATAACTATTATGGAGACGGGTTGATAGTCTCAACTCCTACAGGCTCAACCGCATACAATCTCTCAAGTGGCGGACCGGTAGTTTATCCTTTAACAGAAGCTTTGATACTAACTCCTCTTTGTTCTCACTCTTTGACTCAAAGACCTCTTATACTGCCGGTTGATTTTCAAGTAGAATTAAAAAGTAATGATGATGTTTCTATCTCATTAGATGGACAAGAGAATTTTAATATGAAAGATTATGACAGTGTGGAGTTTAAGATTGCCCCAAGGGGGGTAAAACTAATACATAGAACTGAAAGAAACTATTTTAAAGTTTTAAGAGAAAAATTAAACTGGGGTGATATTTGATAGAGAGATTTTATCTAAAAGATTATCTAAGTTTCAAAGAAGTTGATTTGGAATTTGATAATGGCTTGATACTTTTTAGCGGAGCTAGTGGGGCAGGGAAGTCTATACTTTTGGATGCGATGCTTGGAGTTTTCGCACTTAAAGATTTAAAAGCTTCCTTGGCAGAAGTCAGTGTTGATAATGTACTTGATATGGATGACTACGGTATAGAAAATGATGAGCCTAATATCTTTAGGTTCAGTAAAGGCAAAAGTGCCAGATATTTTATAAATCAAAGTCAGATTTCTAAAAAAAGTATCAAAGAGATATCTAAAAAAATCATTGATTATCTTTCATTAAGAGAATACAAAGAGTTTAAAGATGAAAAGATTTTAAAAATATTAGATGAAATTATTCGAAAAGATGATATGAATTATGATGCAATACTTAATGATTATAAAAAATATTTTACAGAATTTAAAGAAGTAACAAGTAATCTTAATACAATAGAAAATGAAGAGAAAAAAGTCGAAGAATTAAAGGAATTTGCACTATATGAAATAGAGAAAATTGAAGAAATTTCTCCAAAAATTGGTGAATATGAAGAGCTTTTAAGTACAAAAAAAGCTTTATCGAAAAAGGAAAAAATTACTGAAACTATACAAAAAGCCAATTTGTTATTTGAATATGAGGGTTATGCCAACGAAGCACTGAGCCTTTTGGAGATAGATAATTCATTTGTTAGTGAGAGTCTTAACGAACTTAGAGTTCATTTTGAAAATGCAATAGAAAAATTGAATGAGATAGATGAAAAAGAGATTGAAAATATACTCGACAGGATAGAAAAACTTTCTTCGTTAAAGCAGAGATACGGCTCTATTGAAGAGAGCTTGGAATATCTCAAAAAGAAAAAAAGAGAAGTTGAGCATTATCAAAATATCAAGTATGAAAAAGATGAATTAAAACAATTATATGAAGTTTTGAAAAATAGATGTGAAAATCTATCTAAAAAGATTTCCGATAAAAGAGAAGTTGCTATTAAAAAATTGAATAAAATGATAAATTTATATCTTAAAATGTTGTATCTTGAAGATATAACAATGTCATTGCAAGAAAAAAACTTTGATATTACAGGTAGAGATAAAATATATATTGACCTTTGGGGGATAAATATTGATAAGATAAGTACAGGAGAATTTAACAGAGTAAGACTTGCTTTTTTAAGCTCTTTTAATGATGTTGTAAATAAAAACACAAATAACATATTGATTCTTGATGAGGTTGATGCAAACTTAAGTGGAAAAGAATCAATGTCAATAGCAAAATTATTGAAAAAACTCTCAGTTAATTATCAAATTTTTGCTATTTCTCACCAGCCACAATTAACATCGACAGCAAATATGCATTTTTTAGTCTATAAAGAGGATGGAGTTAGTAAAATTAAAGAATTAAAAACAGAAGAATTGAAAATAAATGAATTAGCCAGGATGATAAGCGGAGAAAAGATAGGTGAAGAAGCGATAGATTTTGCAAAAAGTTTAAGGAAAAAAGATGATTATTGATACTCATTGTCATTTAGATGATTTAAGATACAGCGATGATTTGGATATTGTTATAGAAAAAGCGAAAAAAAACGGACTTTTGGGGTTTGTAATACCAGGAGCTGATATAAAAGACTTAAAAAGAGCTAAAAGTATTGCCCATAAATATCCAGAAGTTTTCTATGCCGCAGGAGTTCATCCATATAATATAAAAGAGTATGATGAATATATCTTAAAAGAATATTTAAAAGATGATAAGTGTATCGCTGTCGGTGAGTGTGGACTTGATTATTTTCGACTTCCCAAACTGGACTCAGATAAAAATGAAGAAAAAAATAATCAAAAAAGTATATTTAAAAAGCAAATTGAGCTTTCTTTTGAATTTAAAAAACCTTTGATAGTTCATATTAGGGATGCTAACTTAGATAGTTTTGAAATTATAAAAAGCTATGGAAACTTTAGCCAGCTTGGCATACTTCACTGCTTCAATGCAAGTGAGATGCTGCTTGAGCTTGCGGAGAGTGGATTTTATTTTGGAATAGGAGGAGTATTGACTTTTAAAAATGCCAAAAAATTGGTAGAAGTTCTGCCCAAGATTCCATTGGATAAAATAGTTTTAGAAACTGATGCACCATATCTGACTCCGCACCCATACAGAGGTAAAAGAAATGAGCCACTGTATACTACTTTAGTTGCTAAGAAAATGGCTGAAATTTTAAATTTAAGTTATGAGAAAATATGTGACATAACAACAAAAAATGCAAAAAGAGTTTTTAAAGAGTTTTTATAGTAAAATATTAGAATTTGTTTTTACAAGGGTATAAATTTGATTAAAATTTTTTTAGCTTTATTGGTATGCTTTCAAGCATCTTGGGCTTTTTTGACTGTTGAAAATGATTACACAAAAGAGGTAAGAATATTAAGAAGCTTGGATATAAGCGATAGTTTTTTAAAAGATCCTCTTTTTATATCAATGAATAGTAATCTAGAGAAATACAGAACAAAACACTTTTTAAAAGTTTTGCAAGATGGACATACTTTTATCCCTGTATTGAGAAATATGTTAGCAAAGGCAAAAATTCCTAAAGCTTTTTTATATCTAGCAATGGTCGAATCAAGTTTTTCCGCAAAAGCAAAGTCAAGAACAAAGGCGGTTGGTCTTTGGCAATTTATGCCAAGAACTGCAAAAATAATGGGTTTAAAGATAAATAGATATATTGATCAAAGAAGAGATCCCATAAAGTCAACAAAAGTGGCTATAAAATATTTGAAATTTCTTCACAAAAGATTTGGCAAATGGTATTTGGCCGCTTTGGCATACAATTGTGGCGAAGGAAAGTTGAGCAGAGTTATTAAAAAACTCGGTACAGATAATTTAAGTGTACTTATAAATAATAAGAAAAAATATTTGCCAAGAGAGAGTAGGCTCTATCTTAGAAAAATCATAATGATGGCAAATTTATCCAATAATGAAGATTTTATTTCAGAAAATAAAATGGAACATTTAATGAATAGAGGAAATACTTTTTTTCTTAAACCTGTAAAGGTTAATGGCGGTGTATCTTTGGCGAGTATAGCTCAAAGCGCACATTTATCACCAAGTGAGTTAAAAGAGTATAATCCTCAGTTAAGGTATTATTTTACCCCACCGTTTAATAAAAAATATACAATATATTTACCGTATTCAAAATATTCTCTCTTTAAAAATAATTTCAAACAAAAAAACAGTAATAAAAAATTCTATGTTTATAATGTAAAAAAAGGTGATAGCTTATACCTAATAGGTAAGAGATTTGGGGTATCTTATAAAATAATACGGGATTTTAATCATTTAAAAAGTAATTTATTAAGTTTAAATAAAAGATTGATTATACCATCTACTAGACCAGCATATATAAAATATATAATAAAAAGAGGCGATACGCTGTCTTTTATATCAAAAAAATTTAGAGTAAAAATAAAAAAAATTATGGAAGCGAATAATATGAAAAATTCTTTTTTAAGACCGGGAGTTAAGATTGTTATACCAAATTAGAAATTTTAGTTTAATAGCCTTTATAATATTTACTATAGCAGGATGTTCTTCAAAAAACTATTATAATGGAGGTTTTGTATATAATAGACCATCATATCATCATATAAATAATTCTGCAAATATACAACACGCTACAATGAGGCCTTATGTGGTAAATGGTAAGACTTATTATCCAACTGTCGTTCAAACCGGAAATGTATATAGGGGTATTGCAAGTTGGTATGGTCCTAATTTTCATGGTAAGAAGACTTCAAATGGCGAATATTACGACATGTATGCTCTTACTGCTGCAAATAAAACATTACCTATGAATACGATTGTAAAAGTTACAAATTTATTAAACGGAAAAAGTATTGTGGTCAGAATAAATGACAGAGGACCTTTTGTAAAAAATAGAATTATCGATTTATCATACGCAGCTGCAAAAAGATTGGATGTTATATCAAAAGGTACTGCTCCTGTTAGATTGGAAGTTTTAGGATTTAATGGTATAATTACAGCAAAAAGCACTAAAAAACAATCTGTACAAATAAATGATTTTTCTGTGCAAATTGCTTCTTTTAGAAAAATCCAGGGTTCAAGAGTATATAAAAACAGATACAATAATTATCTAAATAGATATAAAACTTCCATAATAAAAGGTATGTATCAAGGAAGACCAATATATAGAGTTTGGCTAAATGGCTTTAAAAGTGAAGAAGAGGCA
>WFMT01000045.1 GCA_015488975.1 Campylobacteraceae bacterium
CACTAAACCTATATCACTCAGATGTATGTTTAGTGTGTAAGGTCAGTTAATAATTAGTTATTGTAAGAATGCTCTATAGCCATTCATAATGACCTTTTAAACAAAATAGTGGTAAAATAACTTATTTACTAAGCCAAATCTATTTATTATTTATATCGGATTTGGATATATAAAGGTTTGTAATGTTTGAAGTTGTTATAGGTTTGGAAGTACATATTCAGTTAAATACAAAAACCAAGATATTTTGTTCTTGTCCTACATCATTTGGGGAAGAGGCAAATAAAAATGTTTGTCCCGTTTGTTTGGGGCTTCCTGGAGCACTCCCTGTTTTAAATATAGAAGCTGTAAAAAAAGCTATCAATTTTGGTAATGCCGTAAATGCAACTGTGCATAAAAAGTCTATATTTAATAGAAAAAACTACTTTTATCCGGATTTGCCAAAAGGTTATCAAATAAGTCAATTTGAAATACCGATAGTTGAGGGTGGTGAGCTTTTTATTGATTTTGAGGATGGAAGCAGTAAAAGAATTGGTATAACAAGAGCCCATCTTGAAGAAGATGCTGGTAAAAATATACATGAAAGCAGTTATAGTAAGGTTGATTTAAACAGGGCAGGAACTCCTTTGCTTGAGATAGTGAGCGAACCTGATATGAGAAATGCTGATGAAGTTATAAGATACTTAAAAAAATTACACTCTATCGTAAGATATCTTGATATCAGTGATGCCAATATGCAAGAAGGTTCTTTTAGATGTGATGTAAATGTTTCAATAAGACCAAAGGGTGATGATAAACTTTACACAAGAGCAGAGATTAAAAATATGAATTCTTTTAGATTCATTCAAAAAGCTTTGGATTATGAAGTGCAAAGGCAGATAGAAGCTTGGGAGGACGGTACTTATGAGATTGATGTTGTACAAGAGACCAGACTTTTTGATGTAATTTCTGGTGAAACTGTAAGCATGAGAGGAAAAGAAGATAGTGATGAGTATAGATATTTTCCAGAACCTGATCTTTTGCCTGTGATTTTAACTGAAGAGATGATGGAAGAGGGTAAAAAAATACCTGAGCTTCCAGACGAAAAGAAAGAAAGATATATAAAAGAGTATAAAATCAAAGAGTATGATGCTGCTGTTTTAACTTCTTCTCTTAATATGGCAAATTTTTTTGAAAATCTTATTGGGTATGGAGCAAGTGCCAAAAATAGTGTTACTTGGCTTAGTGTTGAGCTTCAAGGAAGGCTTAAAAATGGATACACTCTTGAAAACTCTCCTGTTGATTCAAAAAAACTTGCTGATTTGATTATAAGAATTGATGATGGTACTATTAGCGGTAAAGCTGGCAAGGAAGTACTTGATTATCTTATGATACATGATATAAAAGTTGATGAAGTTATAGAAAAATTAGGCTTAAAACAAGTCAGTAATGATTCTGATTTGTATGATATTATAGATACTATTTTGGGGAAAAACAGTGATAAAGTAAATGAATATAAAAATGGAAAAGAGAAGCTTTTGGGATTTTTTGTTGGCCAATGTATGAAAGCAAGCAAAGGAAAAGCAAATCCTTCCAAAATAAATCAACTTTTAAAAAAGAGACTTAGCAGTTGAATAAAATAGCCAAAGCTATAGTTGATTTATCCTTTTTTTTAGATGAATCTAAAAATTATAATAGAATAAAAAAATTCCTTAAAAGTGTTTTAGAAGACAGTAATCATAAATACAGTAAATATTTTAATTATCTTATGATTTTTTTGATTGTTTCAAGTGTTATTATAATTATAGATGAAGTTAAACATCCTATTGAAAAATGGTTGATATTTTATGATATTTATATTGTTACAGGTATTTTTATTATTGAATATATTTTGAGATTGTGGGTTTATAGCGATATTCACAAGGTAATTATACAAGAGTTTCAAGATTCTGTATTTTTAGAGAGAAAATTTAATATATTTATGGTTACGAAGTCTATAATAATGCAAAAGGTGCAATATATTTCTTCACCATTGGCAATAATTGATATATTTGCAATTTTGCCCAGTTTCAGGGAATTGAGAATATTGAGGATTTTTGTACTTTTTAGAGCTTTTAAATTATTTAGATATTCTAGCCAGATTAATCATTTCTCGGAAGTAATTGTTTCTAAAAAATCAGAATTGTTTATGCTTTTATTACTGTTTATTTTTGTAGTTTTTTTATCAGGTGTAAGCATATATGTATTTGAAGAGCATAAAAATCCAAATATAAATACGATTTATGATGCATTTTATTGGGCTATTATCACTATAACTACAGTTGGATATGGTGATATTGTTCCAGTTACGAGTGAGGGTCGTACTGTAGCGGCAATTATAATTTTAATTGGAGTGGGGCTTGTATCTTTTGCTACTTCTATTATGGTTTCTGCTTTTAGAGAAAAATCAGATGAACTTAAAGCTCAGAAAGTCAAAAATATTGTTGACTCTTTTACGAATTATTATTTGATTTGTGGGTATAGCCATTTATCTGAAATACTTGCTGCAAAATTGAAAAGAGCAGGTGAACATTTTATTATATTGGATAATGATGAGAAAAAAGTTGAGCAAGCCACAAGAGATGGAAATCTTGCATATAAAGCTGACGCAAGCAGTAAAAATGCACTGATTGATTTTGATATCAATAAAAAAGTTTTAGCAGTTATAACGCTAGCTCAAGATGATATACAAAATATTTTTATTTCACTTAGTGTCAGGAGTGTTTCTAAAGACATTATGCTGATTTCAAGAATGAGAAATAAAAACTCATATAAAAAATTAAAATTGGCAGGAGTTGACAAAGTAGTCTCAGCAGCTAATATGACATCTATGTTGGTTTCTACTTTAGTTGATAAGCCAATAGTTACGAATGCGATAAATAGTATATTATCAGGTAAAAGGAATGCAAGATGTGAACAGGTTGAAGTTGTGCATGGCTGCATGCTTGAGGGAAAAAGTATAAAAGATTTAAATATCGAGGCATATAAGCTTATTTTATTGGGTATTTCAAAAAATATAGATTTTAAAAAGAGAAAATTTATCTTTAACCCTAATGATGATTTTGTTTTTTTAGAAGGTGATATTTTAATAGTTTTGGGGTATACAATAAGTATAGCCAATTTTAAATCAATTGTAGAAAAAAGTAGTATAAAATATGCAAGAAAAAATAGATAAAATTTTACTTTTTGGTTACAAAAAATATGGAAGTAAAATAGCCAATAATCTTAAACAAAACGGATACTTTGTGATAGTGGTTGATAATGACAAAGATACTATTGACAAAGCTATTAAACAAGGTTTTGATGCTTATCTTATTGACTTGGAAAATGATGAAGATATAGTAAATATATTAGTTAAGTATGATTTTAGCCATATTTTTTGTGCCATGGATAAAGACGAAGAAAATATTTATATCACAATTACTATGAGATCGCTTCAAAATAATATTGATATTGTTTCTATTTGTGAATCAAAAGATAGTGAAAAAAAGTTAGAATTAGCCGGAGTAAAAAGTATATTAAATACCATGGAAGCAACTGCGCAGAGTATTTATCACTTTCTTAAAAGCCCGGTTATGATAGAAGCAATTGAAAATATTTTATACTTGAATTCTGATATTGATTTTATAGAATTAAAAGTACCAAAAGGATCTTTTTTAGATGGTATATTAGTCAGTGAAATAAATTTTAAAAAACAGTATAATCTTATTCTTATGGGTTTGGTTGATATGGAATTTGATAATAATTTTATCTTTATTACAAAAGGTGTAAATCATAAGATAGATTTTGGTGATATTTTGCTGCTTTTTGGTTTTGAACATGATATTGAAGTTTTTAAAAAGAAATTGATAGAAAGTATATCATAAAATAAAGGAGGAAAGTGATGAAAATAGGCATTGTAGGTGCTGGCAAGTGGGGGCAAGCTTTACACTTTGCTTTTTTAGAAGCACATCTTAACTCGTTTATATCATCAAGGACAAAAAGAGATATTAAAAATTTTGTTTCATTTGACTTTATTTTGGAGATGGAATATATCGTATTTGCATTATCTGCTCAGCATGCAAGGTCATGGCTTGAGAGATATTTTGTGTTTAATAATCAAAAAATTTTAGTTGCATCAAAAGGGATTGAAGCTAAAACAGGTAAATTTTTAAATGATGTATTTAGTGAGTTTTTACCAGAATCCAATCTGTCTTTTATATCCGGACCATCCTTTGCTTCTGAAGTAAAACAAAAATTACCTACTGCTTTAGTTATCAGTTCAACCAATAAAAATTTGGCTCAAATTTATGCAGGTTTTTTTCCAGATTTTATCAAAACTTATATAGATGATGATGTAATAGGTGCTGAAATATCAGGTGCATATAAAAATGTTTTGGCTATTGCGAGTGGGATATGCGATGGTTTAAAACTAGGCAATAATGCAAGAGCAAGTCTTATTGCAAGAGGCTTGATAGAAATGAACAGGTTTGGAAAATATTTTGGAGCAAAAGAAGATACTTTCTTAGGATTAAGTGGAGCTGGAGATCTTTTTTTGACCGCCAGCAGTGAATTATCCAGAAATTACAGAGTAGGTAAATTTTTAGCACTTGAAGTGAATCTTGGGACAATACTTGAAAAGATTGGTGAGGTTGCAGAAGGAGTTGCTACTTCCAAGGCAATATATGATATATCAAAAAAGCATGATATTTATACTCCAATTGCAAATGAAGTATACGAGATACTAAATGGAAAATCTGCATTAAAAAGTCTAAAAGATTTATTGAAAAAATAAATTTACTTTTTTTGCTTTATAGGTTTTTTTATATACTAAGAGTAAAATCTCTCTTGTAAAAAAATAACAGGAGTATAAAATGATTGTAGTTTTAACAAGATTTCCAATCAAGCCGGAGTTTAGTGAAGAGTATTCAAAACACTTAAAAGAAGTGATTAGTACACATAAGATTGAAGAGCAGCCAGGATATGTGAGATTGGATCTTTTAGCTCCCAAAAATGTTGAACATATATCAAATAATAATAAATTTGTTATAAAAACTGTTTGGGAAGATATGAAAAGTTTTATGGCTTATACACAAAGTGAAGTATTTAAAGAATCACATAAAAATATGCCGCCAAGAGAGTGGTTTGCAGGTCAGCCCGAAGTAGAAATTTATGAAACTATTGATTAGATTTAATATAAAAAGGATATAATATACTTTTGTATTAAGCAGATAGTTTTATAAAAAGGAATCATTATTCGTACGCGTGAGATAAAACTTATATTTTTAAGTTTTTTAGGTTTAATAATTGTCGGTGCTTTGATTTTATCATTACCGTTTGCACATAATGGGCATTTGAGTCTTATAAATGCCCTTTTTACTTCTACCTCTGCAGTTTGTGTAACAGGTCTTATAGTAACAAATACTGCTACACAATTTACTTTTTTAGGTCAATTAATCATTATACTGTTGATCCAAATCGGTGGATTGGGGTATATGACATCTGCAACATTTTTAGCAGTAATTCTTAATAAAAAGTTAAATCATCGTGATAGACTAATATTAAAAGAGTCATTAAATTATGCCGGAATGAATGGTTTGGTTAGATTTTTAAAGATAGTATTTCTTTTTACTTTGATGATAGAATCTACCGGAGCTATTATACTGGCTATAAGATTTAGTTTTGACATGTCTGTAGGAAAAGCTATATGGTTTGGTATTTTTCATGCTATATCAGCTTTTAACAATGCCGGTTTTTCTCTTTTTAGCAATAATTTGGCAAATTACAGTAGTGATATTGTCATAAACCTTGTAATTCCTACACTTATCATATTGGGAGGCATCGGCTATCTTGTATTAATAGAGCTTTATTATTATAAAAAATATAAGATTCTGCGAATTTCAACAAATACTAAAATCGTCCTTATTATGACTGTGTTGTTGTTGATTTTGGGGATGGTTTTATTATTGTCAGTGGAATGGAACAAAGCATTTGAACATATGAGTTGGACAAATAAAATTTTAGCAGCATGGTTTACATCGGTTAATTATAGAACCGCTGGATTTAATACTATAGATATGTCGTCTCTAAGCAATACCTCTCTTTTCTTTTCAACGATTTTTATGATGATAGGTGGGGCACCGGGGGGAACTGCTGGAGGAATAAAAGTAACTGTTGTGGCATTGGCTTTTATCGGAGTATGGTACACTCTAAGAGGGGATACAAATGCACATATTTTTAATCGTTCCATTTCGCAATATCAAATAAATAAATCTTATGCCATTATATTAATTGCCTCAACATATGTAGTAGTCTCAACAGTCCTTTTAAGTGAGTTTGAGCATTTACCTTTTATTAAAACACTGTTTGAAGCTTGTTCGGCATTTGGTACAGTAGGCTTGTCAACCGGTAATGGAGGCAATCTTAGTTTTAGTGCTTTATTTAATGATTGGGGTAAAATGAATATAATTATATTGATGTTTATGGGAAGAGTAGGTGTTTTTGCTTTTACAGTAGCAATTATAGGTAAAATTGATAAAAGTCGTATAAAATATCCAGAAGCAAAGGTGGTGATATGAAAAGTTATGCAGTGATAGGATTGGGTAAGTTTGGATTTCATGTAGCAAGAGGATTGGTTCAGCAGGGTTTGCAGGTGATTGCTGTAGATAAAGACGAGGAACAGATACATGAAATAAATGAATATGTTGAAGATACTGTTATTCTTGATTCTAGTGATATTAAAGCACTTCGTGAAGCAGGTATTGGCAATGTAGACATCGCAATCATCAGTATAGGTGAGAATATAGAATCAAGTATTTTGACTGTTATGGCTATTAAAGACTTAGGCATTGAGACAATATATGCAAAGGCACTAACTCCTATCCATGGTCAAATACTCTCAAAACTTGGTGCAACAAAGGTGATTTATCCTGAAATGGAGTCTGCTAGAAAACTTGTTAGACGGATAGTAGATAACTTAAACTATGAAACGATTGATTTGTCTGCGTCAATGAAAATCGCAAAACTTATAGTACCGACTTTTTGGATAGGAACTTCAATCTTATCGTCAAGTTTTGAGAAAAAATATGAGGTAAAACCTATAGCATACAAACATGACAAAGTATGGCATACATCATTTGAGAATGATGATATTTTAGAAAAAGATGATATTTTGGTCGTTTTAGGAGATAGTGCTCATATAGAAGAATTAAGTAAAAAAGTTTAATCACAAGAGAG
>WFMT01000046.1 GCA_015488975.1 Campylobacteraceae bacterium
AAGGAACCCTCGACCAGGTTTGAAACACTATAATCTATATCGGCATCTTCTCTCACATAAGCAGGGTCTTTACCTCCAAGCTCCAATCCACAGGGAATAAATTTATTTTGAATAGCCTTTTGAACTTCATACCCACCCTTAACTGAACCTGTAAAAAATACCCCATCTACTCTTTTATCTCCAAGCAGATATGAAGCATCGCTATGGGTTAGATATATATGAGAAAATACTCCCTCCAAAAGCCCCGATTCATCAAAAGCTTCCTGGTATCTTTTTGCAACTAAAGGAGTTTGGATAGAGTGTCTTAGTATGACAGAATTTCCTGCTAAAATAGCTGGCACTATAACATTTATGGAAGTTAAAAAAGGATAATTCCAAGGACTTAAAACTGCTACAACCCCAAGAGGCTCTTTTTCTATATACCTCTCAAAACCCTGTTTTTTTTCCGGGTAAAATGGTTCTAATGATTTTTCAGCGATTTGTAGCATATATTCAGCTCTTTCTTTAAAGCCATTTAGCTCAAATCCACTTTGAGAGATAGGTCTCCCCATCTGATATGATAGCTCTTTTGCAATTTCATCTTTTTTTGAGAAAAGAATATCTATAAACTTTTGTACATACTCTTTTCTTTTTGATATTTTAGTATTTTGCCACTGTTTTTGAGCTTTCGCTGCTATCTTTAAAACTTTATCAATATCTTCTGTAGTGCTATAATCTTCTTCAAGATAAACTGAATTATCAACCGGAGTTATTGTTTTAAATGAAGACATAATGTATTCCTTTTTGCTTTAATTTTTATATTATCTCAAAATATCTATTTAATTGCCAGTTTGTTACTGCTTTTTGTTGCTCATTTGCTTCCCACTCTCTTGTCATTGCATAATGATTTACAAAAATATCGCCAAAAAGTTCTCTCGCAACCTTAGAATTTTTGAGTTTTTGAGCTGCTAAATCCAGAGTTTTTGGAAAATGATAATTCTCAGACATATTTGTTTCATAAGCATTGCCTTTTATAGGTTTGGTTGGCTCTATTTTATGTCTAATCCCCCAAAGACCACTCCCAACTGCTGCACTAAGCGCAATGTAGGGATTGATATCTGCTGCACTTACTCTGTATTCTACTCTTTGCGATTTTGGATTGCCTGTTATTGCTCTTAATGCACAAGTTCTATTGTCAACTCCCCAGGTAGCTTGAGTAGGAGCCCAAAATCCAGGGACTAATCTAGTAAAAGAGTTGCAAGTTGGAGCTATCATGCAAAGAAGTTCAGGCATCAATTTTTGTTGACCTGCGATAAACCATCTCATAGCATCAGAAATATTATCTGTTTTATCTTTATCAAAAAAAATTGATTCTTTTTTTTCATTGTAAGCAGATATATGCAAGTGGCCTGATTGTCCCGGATATTTGTTGGAATATTTTGCCATAAATGTTGCCATAAGCTCTTTTTGTTGGGCAAAAACTTTTGTAAAAGTTTTAAAAAGTATAGCTTTATCTGCAGCTTTTAAAAGTTCATCATAAAAAAGAGCAGCTTCTATAACTCCAGGACCTGTTTCTGTGTGTATGCCTTCAATGCTCATATCCATTTTATCACAAAGTTGTCTTAAATCATGATAAAAATCAGAATGGACACTGTTTCTTAAAAGTGAATATCCAAACATGCCAGGAGTAAAGTTTTCTAAGTTTTCGTAGTTTTTTGCTCGGACTGATTGTGGTGTTTCGTTAAACATAAAAAATTCAAATTCGGCTGATGCACTAAAAGTGATTCCCATCTCTTTACCATAGCGAATAACTCTTTTGAGTAAAGACCTCGGACATACATCTTTGTGCTTTCCGCCCTTTTCAAAATCAAGTAAAAAAAGTATACTGTTGTTTTCAAGAGGCAGTTCTGTGCAAGTTGATGGATCAATATATCCCAAAGCATCGGGATAAGCACTTTTCCATCCTGTTATTGAATCTTTTTCATATAGTTTGTCGCTACTGTCCCAGCCAAAAATAACATCACAAAAACCAATGCCATTGTGTAAAGCGGAAATAAACTTTTCTTTATTTATATATTTTCCCCGCAATATCCCATCTATGTCAGTAGCTGCAATTTTTATATCTGTTATATTTCTTTGCTCTACAAGCTTGATGGCATCATCAATACTTTTTACATCAGAAGCTTTTAGTATTTTGGCTTTACTCATTATTATCCTTTTATCAAATACAGTCATTATTATAACTTAAATTTTTTAGAAGTATCCTAAAATAATAAAAAGTTTGAGATTGTAAGCAAGAGTATTTATTAAGATTTTAAAGACGAGCTGATATAGTATCATCAGCTCGTAAAATTTTAGTGTAACTCTTTCCAGAGTTTTGCTTTCCAAAGATAGGCAAATAGTGTAAATATTATCAAATAACCTATAATTTTTGGTATTAGTGTTTCTCTTTGTACTTTTTTCTTATCTCCTACTTTTTCAAAGTATTTTATTACCTGTTCGGTGCTTTGCTTTGTAAGTCCCACTCTTGGCATTGAAGTGTTTGGTAGTAATACTTGGGGATCATTTATAAAATCTTTTAAAAATTCTTTATTTTTAGCTCTTATTATGATGGAAAGATCAGGAGGAAGAGCACCTAAATACTTTTTCAAGTTATCTTGATATTTTGAGACTTTTACTGCATATTCAAGTTTTTGTGTTTGTGTTTTAAATTTTGGAAGCATTCCTAAAGATGACCATTTGTCATATTTCATATTGTGGCATCTTCCACATGCTGCTTCAAATACTTTTTTGTTACCCAGAGTTTTTGGCGATATTGATTTAAGATAAGCTACTATATCAGACACTTCATGCTCTTTGTTTCCACCTGTACCAAAGAATTTTGGCATTGGGAAAGGGTGTTGTTTTGAGAATTTCATTTGATTTAGCATTGTGTGTGAAGGATTTAGTATAAAATGTTTTAAGAATTTAGCATTATATAGATATCCTGCATCACTAAGATCAGGTGGAGCTACGCCAAATGATGCTGATGCATTTTCTTTAGACATAGGAGATGGCAAATTTGCTATTTTTATTCCATGGCATCCCGTACATCCTGCATTTACTACCAGTAACTTACCTTTTAAAGGATCGCCTTTATAATTGATTGGCTTTAAATCACTATAAGTAAAAGTTGCCGGTGCTACATGCTTTTCCATTTTGGAAAGTGCATAAGGCTCTACTCCCCAATATACAAGAAGAGAGAAAAATACAAGTACAATTAATATTTTAAATTCTCTCATCTTGCACCTCCTAATCTTTTTCTTTCTCTTATTGTAACTATAGGTAACATTATAAATAACAGTATAAAAAATCCAATATCCGGTATAAAACCAAACCAATGGGTTATGTCAGTTTTACCTATAAAATAGATACCATTTGGCGGAACTTTACCAAATATTGTCAAAGCAACCATATCCAAAAGCATCAGCCAAAACCAAATTTTAAAGCCTGTGCTTCTTTTGTGTGCAGGAGCTACTACAGGACTTCTATCAAGCCATGGAAGGATTAAAAATACACCATTTGCAATAGCAAATCCAATAAGTCCCAATGTAAATGGCTTTATACCTGCGATATCAAAAAAGAAGCCTCTTAATATTTCATAACTCCATAAAAAATACCATTCCGGATAGATATGAGTAGGAGTTTTCATATAATTTGCCGGTATAAAATTTATAGGATCCATCGCAAATTCATAATGAAATCCTACAAGGTAAAAATAAAATATTAAAAATACACCTACTACAAATAAATCTTTACTTATAAATATAGGCCAAAAAGGTATAACTTTTGATTCTTTCTTTTTGTTATCTTTGTATTTTTGTGCTTCTTCATCAAAATCAAAATCTTCTCCGTCTTGATTGTTTACATGGGGAATTCTTAATGAATAAAAATGAAGTCCTATAAGAGCCATTATGATAACAGGTAACAAGACGACATGGAGCATAAAAAATCTTGTTAAAGTAGGATCTGAAACAAAGAAATTTCCTCTAATCCAAATAACCAAATCAGGACCTATAAGAGGAATGGCTCCAAATATGCTTGTAATGACTTGTGCAGCCCAATAACTCATCTGTCCCCAAGGAAGCATATATCCACTAAAACCAGCAGCTGAAAAAGTCATAAATAAAAGCATTCCGCTAAGCCATATCATTTCTCTTCCTCTTTTATATGATCCATAGTAGATGGCTGTAAACATATGTATATAAATAATAAGAAATACAACCGAAGCTGCTACTGCGTGCATTTGTCTCCAGAGCCATCCATAATGAACTTCTTGCATTATTGTATAATTTACACTGTCAAATGCTAACTTTGTATCTGGCTTATAATACATCAGTAAAAATAATCCTGTTATAAACAGTATTGCAAACATTGTCATCAAAATTACGCCCATCGCCCATAAAAAATTGATATTCTTTGGTACCCAGTATTCGGTCATTAAGACTTTATCAAGTTTTTTAATCGCAAGTCGCTGGTCTATCCAATCAGCAATACCTTCTGCTTTTCTTATTTCTGCCATTTGGCTATCCTTTGTATATATTTGTAGGGTTTTTGCTGACAAGTTTTTTAAACTGTGCCCCATCTTCACCAAGAACCATTTTTGTTCCTGTTATTTTGTATGGTGGTATATCAAATGGTCTTGGAGGCGGGCCGTAGATATTTACTCCACAGTCATTATATTCTCCTCCATGACATGCGCAATGGAACATATTTTTTTTTGGTTCCCATGCTGGAATACATCCTAAATGAGTGCAAAGACCAACAACAACCAAAAAATCTTCTTTACCTACTTTTGTGTCTCTATTCTTGCATTTTTTAAACTTTGTATGATCTTTTCTTAATATAAATATTGGTTTGCCTCTCCATACAACAGTTCTAAATTCTCCCGGAGTTATAGTTGAGAGATCAACCGTTGTGTAACCAGCTGCCATTACACTAGGTATTGGCTCCCAAGTAGACTTCATAGCCCCCAAAGCAAGTACTCCTCCGATAGCAGCCACACTTCCAAATGCCAAACCTAAAAAATCTCTCCTGCTTTTTTCTATGGACATGTCCTTCCTTTTACTTGTTTTTTAACTAACTCTTCATGCTTATAGTATAGTCCTTAAAGTTAGATTATATAATGAAATTACTGAGAAATTCTTTAATACATTAAGCATTGAATAACTTTTTAATGAGAGCTTTTTTGTTTACTTGAAGTATATAAATCTTATCAAAAATATCTTTATAATACGGAAGTGTAGTTTTAGAAAACTTTTTATAATTATTTTTTATATTTATACACCATGTAAAATCTATATTTCTTTGGTTCAATAGATTTATTGACAATAATGTATCATTTATACAACCAAGTTTATCTGAAGTGACAAGTAATGTTTTAGCTTGAAAAAAATCAATAAAATCAATCATAAAGAAATCTTTTTCAACCGGAACCAGAAGTCCTCCTGCTCCTTCAATAAATACAATATCACAAACTTTTGAGATTTTTTTAAATGCTTTTTTGATTTTATAAAAATCTATATTATGATCGGTCTTTGCGACTATCGGTGCGGCAGGAAGCTTAAAGGTAACCGGTACTACATCATCTAATGAGATATTTTTAAAATCTGGATTTAGTTTTTGTGATAATTTTAAAAGCTTTTTGCCATCACTTGGAGTATTGCTGACACCTGTTTCTATAGGTTTTAATGCCCCAACCCTAAATCCTCGTTTTGCAAAGGCTTTAAGCAATACAAGTGTTGTGTAAGTTTTTCCAATATTTGTATTGGTAGCGGTTATAAAAAAAGTATGGCTCATAAATATTCTTTCATAAGCTCAGCCATCTGCTCTACTTTTTGAGCATACCCATATTCATTATCCTGCCAAAGCAATAATTGCAGAAAATCATCCTGCACTAAATGGATAGAGTTTTCATCTATTATTGAAGAGTATTTAATACCCTTTACATCTGTTGAGACTATGAAATTCTTACTTATTTTTACTATATTTTTATTTATATTTTTATTCAATATTTTTTTGATATGCGATAGTTTTGATTTTTGTGATATTTTTATATGTAAATCTATCAAAACTCCATTTCCTACTGGTATTCTTATGCTGTTTGCACTTAGCTTTCCTTTTAAATGAGGTAAAAAGTATGTAGATGCATTTGCTACATTGCTAGAAAGCGGTATTATATTTTGTGTGGCAGATCTGCTTCTTCTTATATCTGTATTTTTATTGTCTAAGAGATTTTGTTCGCTTGTATAGCTGTGGATAGTAGTTATATTGCACTTTTGGATACCTATATGTTTATCGATAATACTTAGCACCGGCACAACACAGTTAGCAGTGCAGCTACAGCTTGAAATAATATTTTCATTATTGTATTTTTCTTCATTGAATCCCATTATAAACATAGGCAATTCATTTGAATATGTTGAAAGAATAACTTTTTTTGCACCATTTTTAAGATGATATTTTAATTCATCCTCTTTTGTATATATGCCACTACATTCAAAGAGGATGTCAACTCCACTCCAGTCTAATTTTGTTATATCTGCACAAGAAGTCATCTTTATGGTATTTTTTGTTTTAAAATTTCCATATATACTGTCATGTTTTAAAAGATAATCCATCATATAAATATCGTAAATATCATTTATTGCAATGAGTTCAAAATGTTTATTTTGTAAGATAATTCTGGCTAAAATTCTTCCAATCCTACCAAAACCGTTGATTGCAACTTTTATCATAATATACCTGCTATTTAATTTTTTTTGGAAAAATATTATGTGTATAAAATAATTCTCCACTCAAAATACCAGGTATTGTTTTCATAAAAACAATAACCCAGAAAATCATCAACTGAACAGTAAATAAAAATCCTGCTATTTTAAATATTTCATAATGGTTTAAATGCCATAATTGAAGTGTAGCAGCAGCAAAGACGCCAATAGGAAAGGTAAATGCCCACCATCCCATGCTAAAAGGCAAACCCTCTTTAAAATACTTTAAAGTCATAAGCCAGGATATTGCATACCACCAAAAACAATATGCCCATATAAGTAACCCGGTGATATAACTGAATTTATATAAAAAATTACCCATTAAACCGGAAAAAACTATTTTTGCTGATTCGCCAAGAAGGAGTATTCCCAATGAAGCTATGCTAAGAGAACCAAGACTTAGCCAACTAGTGGCGGCCATAGTTTTATCAGGCAATTTATGACTTGTGAGTCTTAAGATAAAAATAGCAAGTATTGAAAATACTAGAGGTGTCGTGAGCATCCATAGCAGATAATTTATAGTAAGAAATAAAGAAGCATTGTCTCCTATAAAATATTTTGAGAGTACACCTCCTGCAAGTGCGGCTGCCCCGGGAGGAACTATTGGCATTAGCCAAAGAGCAGTCATACTTTCAAGTGAATGTTTATCCTTAGTTGTAAACATAAAAAATGGAACTACCAAGGCAACTGTTATGGCAAATACCACATCAATAATCCATAAATAAAATGATATCTCAAAAGGTGAAAAGCCTAAAAATGAAACTTTAAATGCTAAAAAACCTTCCGAAATGGACACAAGAGCGATAGGAATTGCACCTAAAAACATAGATTGCACAGGGTGGAGCAATATATTTTTTATTGTATTTGTAAACAAAATAATTCTTGATAAAAATAAAATAGAAAATAATACAAAGAAAATAGAATCCATAATCCAAAAAATTTTAGATATTTCATGTTGATATATAAATAAATTTTTATGTATATTATTTATTACTACAAACACTATGCCAGTTCCCATATTTAAAGTAAACCAATCAGGAGTAAAATTTTTTATAACCTTTGACAAATTTATTTGATAAAAGGATTTTCTTATCATAATATACCTCTAAATAATATTTGATAAAACATAAATTGGCTTACGGTACCAAAAGTTTGTGTATATTTTATAGTCTTATTGCAGAAAAATAGTAAAAAAGGCAAGAGCCTCTTTTACTATTTTAATTTATTTTTATATTCAATTATTGCAGCATAAGCCTCATCTTTTAGAAGCAACTTTTCCTTTTTAAGTTTATCGAGCTCAAATTCACTAATATGATCTCTGCCTTCCTCAGCTTCTACGATTTTTTTATCAAGCTCATTATGTCTTTCAAAAATTTTTGCAAAGTGAGCATTTTCAGACTTTAGCTTGCTTACGATATCTCTATATTCATGTAGCATTTATTCTCCTCTTAGATTTTTAATATTATATCTTTATTATGATTAAGCAATGATTATAAAATATTCTCACCAGAAGCCTTAAGTTCTATAATCAGCATTTATTTTTACATATTCATAACTTAAATCACAACCAAAGGCAGTGTAAGAGCTTGAGCCTTTGTCTAAATCACAAGTTATCTTAAAGCTGTCTTGTTGCATCACTTTTAAAGCTTGTTTTTCAATATTTTCATCCATTTTATTTGATCCTTTTGAAAAAACGGTTATATTGTCGTATTTGATAGTCAGTTTTTCTTCTTCTGCATCTATACCGCTAGCACCAATAGTAGAAGCTATCCTTCCCCAGTTTGGGTCTTCTCCGAAAAGTGCCGTTTTTACCAAAAGTGAATTGCTAAGCATGGTTGCTGCTTTTTTGGCCTCTTTTTTTGTAGCCGCATTTAGCACTTCAAAGGCTACTACTTTGTTGGATCCTTCCGCATCTTTTAAGATTTGTAAGCTAAGCTCCTTAGTTAGAGCGTTTAACACTGTTTTAAATGCTTCTTTGTCATAAGCTTTACTTTTAGCATTTGACAGTAACATAACTGTATCATTTGTAGAAGTATCACCATCTACGCTTATAGTATCAAATGAAGATTTGACTGATTGCTGTAAAAGTTCATCCATATCTTTTTTTGGAATTTCTGCATCTGTTATTATAAAACACAGCATTGTAGCCATTGCAGGATTTATCATACCCGCGCCCTTACAGATAGCAGCTATATAAAAATCTTTGCCATCAGGCAGTATGACTTTAAAGGATAATTCTTTTTTAAAAGTATCAGTTGTCATAATAGCTTTGGCTGCCGAATTGCTATCTATAGAGTTAAAATCAAATTTCTTAAATGCACTTATTATTTTTTCTTTTGGTAATGTATAGCCTATAACACCGGTTGAGCTCATTACAGGGTTTTGTATAGTCGGTATATTTTTTTTAAGTTCATTTAGTATTGTATCGATATCTTTTATTCCTCTTTCTCCAGTCATTGCGTTGGCATTTTTTGAATTTATAAGTATAAAATTTGTTTTGAAAGCTTTTGGATATCTTTTGAAGTGCCTGATTGGCGCTGCTTGAAAGTTATTGGTTGTGAAAACTGCACTGATATCGCATATCTCATCAGATCTTATAAAGGCCAAGTCATTGTCTTTTGCTTTTAAACCTGCATTTATACCTTGTGAATAAAATCCTCTGACATTGTCAATACCATTTTTTAAAGAAAGTATAGTAAACATTATCTTTACTCCTAATTAATAACTTCCCGCTAAGATTTTTATGTATTTTTTAAGATATTTGATGACCAAAGAGAGTATCTTGAGTTTTAAAACTCAAGATACTCTCTTTGCCAAAATTGTTGATTGATTTTAAGAATTTTTTTTCATTGTCCTGAGAGTTGAAGCTGCTACTTTTATTTTTTTTCTAGTACCATCTTCCAATGTAATTCTTATTGTTCTTAGATTTGGTAAAAATCTTCTTTTTGTTTTATTGTGGGCATGACTTACATTGTTTCCAACCGCAGGCCCTTTGCCACTAACTGCACATCTTCTTGCCATTTGAAATTCCTTAAAAGTTTTTGGCAATTATATTGAAAAATAACAAAAATATTGCTTAAAGAGACCACTGCACGATATAAACACCCATAATATCAACAGGTAATTTATAGGCGAGGCAAACTTCTGCAGGCTTAAGTATTTAAGTCAATAAAGTTTAACGAAGCATATAAGCTACCTGTTGATGCCCAAAACTATACTTTTATAGGTGTTTATATCGTGCAGTGGTCTCTTTAAGCAATATTTTTGTTATTTTTCAATATAATTGCCAAAAACTTTTAAGGAATTTCAAATGGCAA